>CAZNYH010000029.1:0-13814 GCA_964577235.1 uncultured archaeon
TATATTGGTTGTTCGGATTTTAATTCTAATCTTACAATATAATTTATTTCAGATTTTGTTGGAGTTTCGATAACTTTTTCTATGTAATTGCTATCTCTATTTAATAAATTATAATAAGCTGCGAACATTTTATATAACAATGTTTTCACAAAATGTGTGTGGTTTTCCCAAGAAATTGTTTTATATTCCAAAGGTAATAAAACATCTTCTAATATTTTTTTAATATCGATCCAACCTTCTTTTAAATATTCCTTTTCTACAGGATCGAAATATGAAATATTATTAAGAGCATTTATATAAGCGCCCAACAATTTATTTGAAAAACAAAGTAAATCAATCATATCCGCGACTGCAAGATATACTGCTCTTCTTATTTTATTCTCATCAGGTACATTTTCTTTTAAAAGTTCAGAGATTTTTAGTTTGTTATCAACTAAAATTTGTCTAATAAAGAAGTTTAAAAATAAGTGAGTAATTATTTTTATTTTAAGTTGTTCGTATGAAATTTGAGGCAATCTTTTATCCAAGATTGGTTTCTTATCTATGTCTAAAAATCGCCAATCATATTTTTTTTCTTTTTCATTGTAATAAATATGTCCACTAAAAGCATCTTCCCAGTCTATGGCTTGATAATAATACCATGGAGTTGTTTTTTTAGCGAGTTGATTATGTAATAAATTAAGCAATTCTTCTTTTAATCTTTTAATAGGAACCTTATATCTTTCTCCCTCAGGAGTTACAATTGTAATATTACCTAAATGTTCATCAAGAATATTTTCAAAAAATATTTTGTAACCATAATTTTCCAATTGTTCAATTAGTCTCTTGATTTCTCTATCTATTTGTATTTGCATAAATACAAAATAGAATTAATAAAAATTATCAAAAATGTATAGTTTTTTGTTCCCCAGTTCTCAAATTTTTTATTGTAATTTTGCCTTCTTTAACTTCTTTTTCTCCTATTATTATTGCTTTATCAAAATCTGATGCATAACTCAAAGCATCTTTAATTTTAAATCTATACCAAATCATACCTCCAAATTTTTCCCTTACTTTTAACGCGTATTTCAAAAACTCTTCTTTAAGAGGAATTATTATTATTTTTTCACTTTCAATTTCAATATCTACAATTTCCAGTAATCTACTTAATCCAAAAGCAAATCCAGTAGCTGGAATATTCCCTCCTCCATAGAGATTTATTAGATTGTCATATCGTCCTCCACCACCTACTGCTCCTATATCTGTTTCAGTATATATTTCAAATATAGGTCCTGTGTAATATTCTAATCCTCTAACGATAAAAGGATTTATTTCATATTTTACTTCAAAATTATCTAAATATTTTTGAAGTTCTTCTAGATATTTGTAATTATTGAGATTTTCATAGTTGTTTACAATTTTTTCAAATTCATAATAATCTATAATTTCCTCGATTTCTTTTCTAAATTCTTCCTCGGAAAGTTTATATTTTTTATCCATAACTTTTAGAATTTTAGGATTTCCTAACTTCTCAACAATTTCATCACAACATCTTCTATCATTTATCCAAATCGTTCCTTTAATATCTAATTTTTTTAAACATTCATAAGAAATTGCAATGACTTCTGCATCTGCTAATAATGATTTTTCTCCAATAAATTCAATTCCAGCCTGCCAAAATTCTCTATATCTTCCCCTTTGTGGATTCTCATATCTCCAAACTCTATCTACATAATACCATTTTATAGGCTTCTTTAAGTCCTTTTTTGTAGAAATAATTCTACAAATAGGGGCTGTCATTTCAAATTTTAAACATAACCATCTTCCTTTTTTATCTTGAAATTTATACACATCCTTAATATTTTCTTCTCCCAATATATTTTTTCTTTCAAAAAGTTCTAAATATTCCAATGCAGGAGTGATAACTTCCTCATATCCCCAACTTTCAAACACATTTACGATTTTTTCAATAAGTTTTCTGAATTTTTTAGATTCTGGAGGCAAAATATCTCTCATTCCTTTTACTGTTTGCATTCTCCCCACCTCAAATTAAAGTTTTATAAAAACAAGTTTTATTTCCTGTGTGACAAGCATTCCCCAAATTTTCAACTACATATAATATTGCATCATTGTCACAATCAATTTTAACTTCTAAAACTTTCATTATGTTTCCAGAAGTTTCTCCCTTTAACCAGAGTTTTTTTCTACTTCTTGAATAAAACCACGCTAGTTTTGATTTTAGAGTTCTTTTCAATGCTTCATAATTAGCATAAGCCAACATTAAAACTTCTCCTTTTGTATTTGTAACTACTACAGGTAATAAACCTTCAAAATAAAATATAGATTCTTTAACGTCTTTTAATAAATCATATAAAAGATAACTTAAAGCATTTTCTTCTTTAATATAGATAAAACTCTTATATTTTTTATTATATCCTAAAATCGAAATTGCATTTTTAATCTCAAAAAACCGATTTAAATATTTTATTGTACCTCCTGAATAAATTACATCGTCAATTAAAGTTAAATTTTTATTTTCAAAGTTTCCTTGAACAATTTTAAATTCTCCCTTGTATGTTTTTTTAGTAATTTTGTTTACAAAAGTGCCTGTATTTCTATCTCTAGAAATTGGAATGTAAATTACATTTTTATCTTTAAAAACATCCTTGAACTTTGAAAAAATATATTTTCCCCCGCTTCCGCATAAAATAATATTTTTTCCTATATTTTTTTCCAAGAAATTTTTAAATTCTTCTGAATCAATCTTATAGTAAGTTATAGGTAAATTTATTTTGAAGAACTTTGGTACGTATTCAAAACACAATATATTGTCTTTTAAAATCTTAAAAAGTTCCTCTGGATTTTCGTCATCAAAGTAGAAAATACATCTTTCGTTTTTAAGTTCAGTGGAATGTCACACCTCTCACCTCCTATTAAAATATTAAAGACAAATATATATATGGAAATTAAAATCATAAAAATGGATTTTAAAAAATTAATTGCAGAATTAAAGCAATATTTGAAGAAACTTCGTAAATCTAAAAAATCAAATCAATATAAATAAGATTAAAATTCTTGTGTTAATGCTAAAATCAACAGTCAATTTAAATTATCCGTTAAAAATAAATTTTGAAATAGAATTAAAAGAAGGTGAGATAATTGTTTTTAAAGGACCAAACGCTTCAGGAAAAACTACAACTGTAAAAAGTATTATAAAATTAATAGATGGTGCAAAAACATATATAGATAATATTGAAATTTTAACTCCTCAAGAAGGTTTTAAAAGAGGAATTTATTATGTTCCACAACATCATTTTCCAATTCCAATAAAAACATCAATATTTTTAAATAAATTGGGAATATCTTCTACTGATGATAGATATTTGTTTCATAATTGGTCAGGCGGAGAAAGGAAACTATTTGATTTTAATTTAGGCTTAAAGTTAGGAAAGTATTTGATATTAGACGAAGTTGATGCTAACTTAGATGTAAAAAATAAGGAAAAAATAGCAAGTTTAATTAAAGAAAATGAAAAAAGTTATTTAATAATTTCGCACGATGAAAATTTTATTGAAAAATTAAATCCAGATAAAATATATATTTTTAAAAGAGAAGAAAACAAAGTTTTAATTGATAAAATTTAGAGCATTTTATCTACATATTTTAAAATTTCTTCCACATTTAATCCTTCAACTTTTCCAAAATGTGATTCTAAAATCATTTCTATAATTTCTTCATCATGAAATCCTCTACAATACAAATATTCTTTAATTTCATCGCTTAATTTTCCTATCTTAGCCTCATGAGATAATTCAACTTCTGGATTTAAGGATATTAACTTTGGAACAGATTCTAATCTTCCATTTCTATTATAACCAATGCAATCTATATGTCCTTTTCCTGAAAATCCTTCAATTTGAAAAATGCCTTTATATCTTTTATTGTTAAATACAACAGACTTAATTTTTGATTCTCCATTTAAAACTACTCTTACTTTTGATTTAAAATCTCCTTTATTTTTAATTAAATCTTCATAAACAAATTTTCCATTACATTGAACTTTTACTGAAAAATTAGCTTTCCATGGGGATGAAAAGCAGATATACTTATATTCTAATTCAGAACCATCTAAAATAATTCTGGAAATTGAATCTACATTTGAGTTATTCCAGTTGTGAATGGCATAATACCTCACTTTTGAATTTTTTAATTTTATTATAGTCTCACTTTTATGATATTGCTTTTCCATTTTATTTAAACATACTTCTAATATTGTAACTTCACAATCATCAAGTAAAATCAAATTATTCAAAACATTTTTTGACTTGTTTATTAAGGCGCAACATTTTAAAATAGGAGTTTTTGATTTCAAATTTTTTGCTTTTAAAAAAAAGCCATCTAATGGTTTTTTAAAATATCTTCTTGAAATTGGAACCTCTTTGGTGTTTTTAAATATCAAAAACTCTTTAAAATCATCGATTATTTTACCACCTAGTTGAATTTCCATAATGTTATTAATGATTTGTGAAAAACATTTGCAATTTAAAAAAGAATTTATTAAAAAAATCCTTAATAAGGAAAAAACAATCACAATCAGATTGAGAACTTCATTAAGAGAAGGGCAAGAGTTTTTTATACATGCAGGAGGATATGTATATGGAATTGGAAAAGTAAAAAGAGTTTATAAAAAAAGATTGATGAACTTTCTGAAGAAGAAGCAAAAAAAGAAGGAATGCCGTTAGAAAAGTTAAAAAAACTTTTGAAACGAATTTATGGAAACAAAGAATTATATGTGATTGAGTTTGAATTAGTAAAAATTTTCGATAAGCCAATATTCAGTGAGCATTTACCTTATGGAGGATATACACCAACAATGATTGTAAAACTCGCTAAAAAATATAACTTAATTGAGAAAGATGATGAGGAATTATTAAATAAGTTGTTAGAAGTAGGATCTATTAGAAAGTTGTCAGCAGAATTAAACATTGATCGAAAAGAAATTAGAAAAGTTGTCAGAAAGTATTATCAAAAGTTAAAAGAATTAGGTTATGTTTAGTTTGTATAATTTTTTACAATATAAACAAATTGTTTTGTTTTTTTATATTTTTCCAATACTTCAAAGGCATCCTTTGTTGGTAAATATAAATTGTCTGGAACTTCATCCAATTTAAACCATTTCCACTCCAGCATTTCATCTGGCTCTGTTACTTTTGGTTCTTGTTTCACTGGTTCATTGTACATAAACACAAAACTTAAGTAATGTTTTTTGACGATATGTTCTACAATTCCTATAAGAATTACTTTTTCTTTTTCTAAAGTAATTCCTGTTTCTTCATATACTTCTCTTATTATGCTATCTATTACTAATTCATTTTCTTCAGATTTTCCTCCTGGAATGCACCAATTTCCGCCTTCTAATTCGCTTTTTTCTGGATCTGAAGATCTCAGACCAAGAAGTACTCTTCCATTTTCGTCAAATAAAAATATACTCACACCAACGTTTACACAGGCCATAAAAATAATATGATGTTAATTAAAATATTTTAATAAGTCTTCATTCAAAAGTTTAATTTCGTAATCTTTTTCAAGATTTTTCTTGAAGTTATCAGTAATTGTTTTGATTATTTCATAAAGTTTGTTTTTGCATTCTCCACATAAAATTTTACCACATTTGCAATCTTCATAAGGGTCAATTTTTTCTCCAACTAATTGAGAAAATATAGCAAGGTATTTTCTGACTACACAAATATCTGGATTTCCTCCATATTTCAATTGTTCTTCTTTAGTTTTCCTTCCTCCTGTTAAAACAGAAAAAACTTTTTCTTTCAAATTCTCTTCTTTTAGTGCTATATAATTACCTTTTGATTTTGACATTTTTTGACCATCTGTTCCTTCTAAAAAAGTACAAATTAATACACTAGGTTTTTCAAGTTCAAATTTTGGGGCTAAATCTCTAGCAACTCTTAAGTGAGGATCTTCATCAATTCCTATTGGTACAACAACATCTTCATATCCAAGCAGAAATGGTAATAAAACATGAGCAGATTGAACACAAGGATAAAAGATTAGCCCAGGATTGTCTTCATCGGAATATCCATAAACGGCTTTTATGGTGCTTAAAGTAACTCCTCTACTTAATAACATAGCAAATTGATAAATATTTGTACATATCGTATCAATTATAAAGTAAGTTTTCTCAGGATTTAATCCTAAAGCTAAAAGTTGTTTTGCTAACGATAAAGCATTTTCTCTAGCCTTTTTCAAATCATCTATCTTTTTTGTTACATAAGTTTCATCATCAGAGATAGGAATAAAAACTTCACATCCTAAATTTTGTAAATATTTTACAAAATCAAAAACTAAAACATGTCCTAAATGTAAATCTCCAGAAGCATTAACTCCTGAGACTACTGCTACTCTTTTACAATTTTTTAAATTCTTTAAAAACCTATCAAAATCTCTGTGCGCAAAATAAAAATTCATCATCGGATGTTCTAATTTTAAATCATCTGTAAGCTCTTTTGCTCCAAATTCTTCAATTAGTTTTTTCATTTCTTCTTTAAATCCAAAGAAGTTCACCTGCCATTAATATATAAAACTCTAGTATATTAATGCCAAAATAATATAATAGAGGTGAAATATTATGCCAACTAAAAAAGTAAAATATGCTGGAAAATTCGGACCAAGATATGGATATAGACAAAGAGTAAGATATAACAAAGTAAAAGAAAGGTGGTATACTAATCGAGAATGCCCTTACTGTAAAGGAAGGTTAAAAAGAATAGCAGCAGGAATATATCAATGTACAAAATGCGAAAAAAAATTTGCAGGAGGAGCTCATTACTTTAGAACAGACGCTGGAGAATTAGTAAGAAAGATAGTGGAGGGAAGATGATGTACAGGTGCATATTTTGTGGAAGAACATATGAAGAACTTCCTGAATTGAGGAGATGTGAGTATTGTGGAGGAGATATTTTTGAAAAAATAAGACATCCAGGACTAGAAAGAAAAGTAAGTACAGATTAATGATGATGCTTTCCCCCAACTGATTATGATGATAGCGACGTGTAACTGAACTCAAATATTTTTTAATGCAACATATAGTATTGTCGATAGTTTTTTCGTTAATTTCTTATTCGCTATTCAAATATTTAAATTTAAATGAATCCTTCATTATTTTTCAATCTATTGCTGTTTTCCTATGTACTTTATTTTTACCGATATTCATATATTATGAAAAGTCAGAAGATGAATTGAAAGAATTATTAAACATTCTTGGGCTTATATTAGTTAAACCTATCACAAAATTTGATTTAATTAAGATGTTCAAGTATCCAATCGCTAATATTGATGCTTTAAAAAAGAAAGTAGAAGAATGTAGATTGCACGTTTCTAAAGTATTGTATCAATTCATTTTTATTTTATTGGATTTAAAACAAATCTCTAAAAAATCTGTCCAAAATCTAATTGAATTTTTGATAAATTACATTGAATTAAAGCGAGAACTTAAAGTTGAAGTAACACTCCAAATAATTACGTTATATTCTACTTCTATAATTTTACCATTTATTCTAGCAAATTTAAAAGATTTTGGAAATATAGATATTACTTATATGTTCGTATTAAACTTTATTATTTCTTTAATTTCAATTCTATTTGATGGAAAATGGTGGCGATTCCCTTACATATTTCTAATTTTAAATTTCGTTAGTTATTTTGTTTTTATTATTACACCATATATCTTCTAAACAAGTCTAAAAATAGATTTTTTTCTACCAAATCATGCAAATTTTCAAATTCATTAGTTACATTTTGCCATTTGTTTAAAATTTTACTTATTGTTTTTTTAATGTTGAATTTTTTAATAAATGGAGTTTTTAGGAATGTAACAAAATAAGGCGAAACTACCTTTTTATAAATAAGTCTTTATACTTTGATAGAATTTTAAAAATATGGGCCCGCTGGGAATCGAACCCAGGACCTCCGCCTTGTGAGGGCGGCGTCATACCACTAGACCACGGGCCCATAATTAAATAAAAAAGTTTTGAAATATAAAAACGTTATAAATAATTTTCCTATATATTCTTATGGCAAAGAAGAACATTCCTCTTTTGCCAGAATACAGAATTCAAAATATTGTTTCTACTGTAGTGCTTGAAAACCCAATTGATTTAGCAAAAATAGCTGAAAAATTCCCTTCAAGATGCAATTATCAACCATGGAGGTTTCCTGGAGCAATATTGAAGTTACCAATTGGAAAAGAAAGAGTAACATTTTTAATTTTCAGACAAGGTAAAATAGTATGCACTGGTTTAAAATCATTCGATAAAATAAAAGAAGTGTATGAAACTTTATTCAATAAATTAAAAGAAATATATCCTGATTTAAAAATCAAAAAAGATATTTCAATTTCAAATATAGTAGCATCTGGAAAATTTGAAAAACCTATTGATTTATACAAATTAGCAGAATATGAAGATAATGTAATTTATGAGCCAGAAATATTCCCAGGAGCAACGATTACATTTGGTGATATAAAAGCAATGATAACAAGACATGGAATTGTGAACTTTGTTGGAGCAAAAAATGAAGAGCAAATCAAAGAAATTGCAAAGAAAGTTTATGAAATAGGAAAGAAATATTTAATAGGGTGATTAAATGACAACGATTGTAGGGCTAAAAGGTAAAGATTTTGTAATATTGGGAAGTGATGAAACAATAAGTGCAGGATTTTTTGCTACAGACTATGATATGAAAAAAGTAGCAAAATTGGATGATAAAATATATTTGGGAATGGCTGGATCTGTAGCTACTTGTCAAATGTTTGTAGATTTATTGAGACAAATAATTAAAGAATATAAAAGAAAAGATATACCATATACAGTAAAAACTATTGCAAACTATTTCTCAAAATTATTATATTATAATAGATATGATTCAAGAATGGGATTTATTGGCGAATATATATTAGGAGGAATTGACGAAGAACCTCAATTATACACTTATGATCCTATAGGAGGTACCTCTAAAACTAAGTATGGAGCTTGGGGTTCTGGATGTATTTTTGCATATTCAATACTTGATGCAGAATACAATGAAAATATAACAAAAGAAGAAGGATTTAACTTGGTTTTAAAAGCACTAAAAGCAGCAGGAAAGAGAGACTTATATTCTGCAAAAATCCCAAGATTTTATATTGTAATAATCACAAAAGAAGGAGTTGAAGAATATGAAGTGGTAGGTGATAAAATTGAAGCGGCAAATAAAGAAGATAATAAAAGGAAAAGTAGAAGCAGAAATAGAAAAAGTAAGACATGAAGGTCCATTTTTAGTTATTTATACAAATTCTCCAATAGATTTTTATAAATCAGGAGTTATTGGAGAAATAGCCTCCCATTTTAAGCAAAGAGTTTATGTAAGAGCAATATCTGAAATAAGAAGTTCAATAAATAACTTAAAAAGTATCGTCGAAAATCTTATTGAGGATGTAAAAAAAGTAAGAATAAATACTGAAGAAGGAACTTTAGAAATTGAAACTTCAAAGCCTATTCCAAAAGAAAAAATTTTAAAAATTATTGAAGAAACTGCTTGGATTCCAAAAATAATAAGAAGTTCAGAAAGCAAAATACTGGAAAAAATTAGAGACATTCCTTATATTTATCAGAAAGAAAGAATGAAATTTTTGATTGATTTGGGAAAAAAGATTTATGATGAAATAGAGTTAAGAAACTGGTGGGTAAGAGTTCACTGCTTAGGAGGATGTAAAGAAGTAGGAAAATCTTGCTTTTTAGTAGAAACTCCAAAATCAAGAATAATTTTAGATTTAGGAGTAAATGTAGCAACAAATCAATTTCCAGAACTATCTATTACAAGAATACCAATTGATGAGATTGACGCAATTATAATCTCTCACGCTCATTTAGATCACTCTGGTGCAGTACCTCTAATATATAAATTAGGCTATGAAGGGCCTACTTATTGTACTTATCCCACAAGAGATTTGATGACTCTATTATTTTATGATTATATTGATGTTGTTTCAAAAGAAGGAAGAGAACCTCCTTTTTCTGAAAAAGATATCGAAAAAGTAATTTGGCACACAATTCCCTTAAATTATGAAGAAGTAACAAATATAACACCAGATATAAGAATAACATTATTTAATGCAGGTCATATATTAGGCTCATCATTAGTTCATATTCATATTGGGCAGGGATTCCACAACATTTTATATACAGGAGATATAAAATTTGGGAAAACAGAACTCCTGCCTTCTGCACATACTACTTTCCAAAGAATGGAAACTCTAATAATAGAATCTACTTACGGAGGAAAAGAAGATATTTTACCAAAAAGAGAAGAAGCTGAAAAAGAATTGATTGAAATAATTAATAAAACCACAAATAGAGGAGGAAATGCTTTAATTCCAGTTTTTGCTGTGGGAAGAGCTCAAGAAATAATTGTAACTTTAGAAAAATACTATAAAGAGAAAAAACTAAATGTTAATAAAATATATTTGGATGGGATGGTAAAAGAAGCTTCACTGATTCATATGACTTATCCCGAATATTTAAAATCTTCATTACGAAAAAGAATTTTATCTAATGATAATCCTTTTGAATGTGAAATTTTTGAAGTAGTTAACAAATCAAGAGAGGAAATTTCTAAAGAAGAAGGAAATGTAATTATAGCATCTTCTGGCTCATTAACTGGAGGTCCGGCACTTGAATACTTTAAATATTTAGCTCCAAATGAAAAGAACTCAATAATTTTAGTAGGATATCAATTTGAGGGATCTATTGGAAGAAAGTTACAAAATGGAGTGAGAGAATTTCCAATGATTGCAAATGGAAAAGTTGTAACATTAAAGGTAAACGCTGAAGTTTATGTACTAAAAGGATTTTCAGGACACGCTGATAGAAAGCAATTAGAAAACTTTGTAAAATCATTAAAACCAACTCCACAAAGAGTTTTAGTAGTACATGGAGAATCTAAAAAAGCTATTGAATTTGCTAGAGATTTAAGAAAAATGTTAAGGACGGAATGTTATGCTCCTTCCATATTAGATGTTTTACGACTAGCTTAAAGGATTTACAAAACCAAACCCTAGAGAATTTTTTTCACCAACTCCGCAATCGAAAATAAATCTTGCAATTTTAGAATTCTTTACTTTAAATTCCCACTTAGAAGCAAATATGTAAAATGATTTGTCTTTTTTAGTTAGATGAACTGTATAAGTTTTTATAAATTTTAAACTGATTATTTCAAAATCTTCTTCTTCGTTACAAAACTCTTTATATTTCTTTTTAGCATTCTCTGTGACTCTTTTTAAAAAAGTCAAAATCCCATGTTCTTTTCTCCAGTAAGTATTTCTGTCTATTTTTACACAAACGTCATTTATTATCCAATGGTTTTTATATATGTTGAATTTTCTAACTTTTTGTACAATAAAATCAAAATTATTCAGTTTTATTATTGGATTTTCATTTAATCTCTCTTCTAATAGATTTATTAAAGTTGCATCTGGAGAAGATATTATTAAATGTCTTTCTTCGTCAATTTTGAAATCCGTTATCGGAAATATATTTGAAAAATTGTAAAATTTAAATTTATTAGAATCATGATCTAAAATGTCTCCTAAAACATTATATATAAATCCTTGAATATGGTGTTTATTTATTAACTCATATTTCCCTTCAAATTTTGGAGTTAGAGTTAATTTTAGTCGCATTAATTTTATTTTAAAATTCTTACATATTTCATTGCTAATTGGATAGCCTCTTTTGTATTTGGTAGCAATTTAAATTTTTCTAAATCTTTTAGATTTACCCATACTGGTTCAGTTTCCTTAGTTTTTGTTAATTTTCCAGCCCATTCAATACCTAAAAAAACATAACCAACAAATTTCTTAATTTTGCCATTTTTTTCTACTACTTCCATATAAAATTTTTTGGGAAGCTGATATGTTTTTATAAGAGAAATTCCTGTTTCTTCTAATAATTCTCTTTTAGCTGCTTCTTCTGGAGTTTCCCCATTTTCTATTTTCCCTCCTGGCAATCCGTAATAATTCTTAAAATAATTTGTATTTTTTCGCTTTACTAATAGAACTTTGTCTTGATTATATATTACAATCATTACGGTTTTTATAATTTTTTCCATTATTATTTTAAAAATTCTCGAGAAGTAGAATAAACTTCTATTTAAAAATAATATTATTATCATAATAATATTATGATAATATATAGACACGACTTAGATAAAATTTTAAAACTCGATAAATTATTACTATATGGGAGGAGAAAAACTGGAAAAACTTTTTATACAAAATTAAAGAAGAAAGATTGGGAATATTTTATTGTCAAGAGAGGAGGTCTTTTCTTATCTGAAGATGGAGAAGAAATGGATGTAAAAACTTTCATAAAATACGCATCAAAATCAGATAAAATAATAATAGATGAATTCCATAGGGCCAATGAATCATTATTTGCTGCTTTGCAAGGACATATAATTGATTGTGATATTATTTTAATAACATCTACTTTGCATTTTTTCAAAAATGAATCAAAATATTCTTTAATTTTTGGATTGTTTCCAGAGTATAAAGTTGATTTAATATCACCAATCGATTTACTTAAAAAACATACTAAAAAAGAAGAAGTGGAAAAATGTTTTATTTGGCAAGAACCTACTCAAATAGGATATAATATAGAGACTTCTATTATTACATCAAAAAATTTTGTCAAATCACTTGTAGGTGAAATACTAGAAGAAGAAGACATCTTACACACAAGTAGAATAGAGTGTATCCTTCAAGCAATAGCAAATGGAAAAAACACGTTAAATGAAATTGTGAATTATTTGTATAGTCAAAAAACAATCCAAAAACAAGAAACTGGTTTGATAACCCCATATATTGATGTGATGATAAAAATAGGCTTAATCGAAAAAATATCTGTATTTAAAAAATCTAGAAAAAGCTATTATAGAATAAAATCGCCTTTAATAGATTTCATATATTATTTAAATGGAAAATATTGTTATTTTGATAGAGATTTACCTATAGAATTTCTATTGAAAATTTGGGAAAATAAAGTTGGATTTTATGCTGAACAGTTTTTTGAAAAACTTTTAAGCGAACTTTATAATTTAATTCCAGTGAAAATATTTAATCCTGAAATAGATATCGCTTTAACAAGATTTGATAAGCTTGAAATTGTAGGAGAAGTAAAGTGGAAAAACAAAATTAAATATGAAGATATAAAAAAAGCAGAAGAAAAATTGAGAAAAGTAAATGCTAAAAGATATTTACTTATTGTACCTGAAGAGATTTCAATAAATACTTGGTTAGAAATTATAACTCCAGAGATATTAAGAAGTGAAATTTTAAAATTATTTAAATAACATTTATCCAGCATAATTAATATTTATCCACTAATAAACGTAAATTTTTCTAATTTATTATATGACCTATACTTCTTGTAGACACTCTTTAAACTGCGATAGCTAATCCTATCTCCTTAACAACCTTTCTAATTCCTCTATTTTTTTATTAATTTGGCTAAGTTCTTCATAAAGTTTTATAGCTTCTTCAAAATTTTCTATCCCAACAAATACTGTTAAATCGCCACTTAGTTCTGCTCTTTTTATTTTTAAGTCGCGTAACTTTTATATAATTTTTTCTTTCATATCTGTTGAATTAGACATTTGCAAAGCCATCTAAACCACCTACACTATTTTCTTTTATATTCTTTCAATACCTATAGGTATTTCTTAAACTCTTTTCGACTTCTTTCTTTAATTGTTCCATCCTTTCCTTTCAATACCTATAGGTATTT
>CAZNYH010000030.1:0-1793 GCA_964577235.1 uncultured archaeon
CAAGGATATTCTTTTTCTAATTCTTTCTTCCATTTTTCAGCAAGTTCTTTAGAAATCATATCACACTTATTCAATACCAGTATTAATTTTTTCCCTTTACTCTTAATTATTCTTTCTAAAGTAGGAATTCTGGTCCAATGGGGAAATCTAGCATCCAAAACTTCTAAAATAATATCACTTTTATCTATTACCTTTAATACTCTTTTTTTAAACTCTTTCATTACCTACTTTATAATTGAGTATAATAATATAATAGCACAAAATAAGGTGATTTGTTATGTTTTATTTATCTAGAATACGAACAACTGAACGTATCAAACCAAAAGAACTTAAATTAGACATAAAAGAAACAATCTTTAAAAAAATAAAAGAAAAATACGAAGGTTTATGTAGCCCTGAATTTGGAGATATACTTTACATAACCAAAATAACAAACATAGAAGGAGGAGAAATTAGTTGGGGAGATGGAGAAGTAATATTCGATGTTGAATTTGAAGCCTTGACTCTTAACTTTACTCAAAATGAAACAGTAATCTGTGTTGCTGATGAAATAGATAATTTAGGAATTTTTGCTAATTTAGGTGGATTTAAAGGGTTAATCCATATCTCACAGATATTTGATGAAAGAGCAGAATTTGATAAATCTTCAGGATAAATTAAATCAGAATCTGGAGAAGAAATTAAACTAAGAGATGTTTTAAGAGCAAAAATAACTGGAGTTAGTATAAGAGATAATGTTACTAATTCAAGGATTCATCTTACGATGAGGCAACCAGGTTTAGGAAAGGTGGTCAAATGAATTTGAGAAAAAAACCAAAAGCCTGTAAAAAATGTAAAAGAATTTTGACGCCAGACGCTACAAAATGTTTTTATTGTGGAAGTGAAGAATTAACTAAATTATGGAAAGGAGAAGTAATAATAATTGATCCTGAAAATTCATATATTGCAAAGAAATTAAATATTAAAGAGCCAGGAGTATATGCAGTAAAAATGAGGTGATTAAATGAAATTTCAAGTAGTCTCTGAAAAGGAAGAGCCTTTGCTAGACAGGAAAACAATAATATTAAAAGTAGAAAAAGAAGAAACACCATCGAGAAAAGAAATAATTGACTTAGTAAAAGCGCATTTTAATGCAGAACACTTTGTAATTAGAAAAATTGAACAAAAGTTTGGAAAACACGAAGCAGAAGTTGTGGTAAGAATTTACAATAGTAGAGAAACTTTATTGCAATTAGAACCGAAATATATTTTAGAGAGGATGAAAAAAGCAGAGGTGAGTGAAGATGCCCAAGGGGCATAGCATAAAAATTTGGGAAAAATACAAAAATGGAAAACCAAAATTTTGTCCAAAATGCGGACCTGGGGTAATAATGGCAGAACATAAAGATAGATGGCATTGTGGAAAATGTGGATATACAATATGGAAGAGGTGATTAAGTGAAGTTAGTAATATGTGATCCAAAAACTGGAAAAGCAAAACAAATTGAACTTGAAGAAGAACAAATGGACTTATTTATAGGAAAAAAAATAGGAGATATTGTAGATTTATCAACTTTAGGATTTGAAGGATATAAAGTGAAAATCACAGGAGGATCTGATTATTGTGGTTTTCCTATGGATCCTTCAATTCAGGGAACTGGAAGAAAAAAAGTACTAAGAATTGCCAAATCAGGAAAAAAGAAAGGAGAACGAGTAAGAAAAACAGTTAGAGGAAATACTATTGACAAAGATATTGCACAAATAAACACTGTAATAATAGAATACGGCAATAAAAACATTTTTGAAGAAACTGC
>CAZNYH010000031.1:0-12100 GCA_964577235.1 uncultured archaeon
TACCTTCTAAATATTCTTGAAGAATATCCATTATTTTAAAATAAATTTAAATTAAGGTTGTTTTATTTGAATTATTGGTGCTTTTCTTACTGCTTTTGCTAAAAAACATAATCAAAATGAGAGCAGCCTTTTGAGCGTAAAGCAATCTTTAATAGCTTATTTAATGGAGCGCTAGCCGGCCGATTTATCAAAGTGGACCTAAACATACAAGAGTTTCCCAGAGTTCCAAGCATACATAAAGATAAACAACTTATACCTAGCCATTTCAAGCGAATGAATACAACAAATAGACCTTCTCCGCATGAAACAACAAAAATGTCTTAGACAAGTAAAGAATCCTTCGATAAGATTCGTAATACCAAAGTTTTCACCGTATCTTTTAAAACAAATCTCATACTTCTTGAAGAAGAATTTCAAATATTTAAACTCTCCGTCAGCATAAATCTTTACGTCAAGGCCTTCAAAGAGTCTATGCAGCTCAAAACAAAAATCGTCTGGCAGAGACTCGTAAATTTTATGAATGTCTAACCACAGAAGTTTCTTTTCATTTACTTCTATCGCAGCAGAAACTTTGTACTTCTTTTTATACATACAAAAGTCTATCTGAACTTCTAACTTTTTTTTAAAGGAGGTCTTTCTTTTTCCAACTTAGCTCCAAGTTGCTTAATCCATCTAATGATTGTTACTACGGGAACGTTGTAAATTCTGCTTGCCTCAGAAATTCCTCGCTTAACCGCGCAAATACAAACTTCTAACTTAAATTCCTCGGTATATACCTTTCTAGTGTATTTCTCTAAGAATTTTTTTCCACAGTTTTTACATTGATATCTTTGAATTTCTTTGTTTCTCCAATACTTTCCTTTTTTTATTATCTCTTCAGAACCACAGTACGGACACTTCATTAATGTTTTAAGTTGGTATAAAATTTGGGGACAGTTTAGAAATCAAGGTTATTCCTATGAAAAACCTTTGTTTTTTCGTGGTCTCCTATGTTAAATGCTCCAAAGTATTATCTTAAAGCAATATATATTATTTATACCCATCATTAAGTAGCAATTGAATTAAAAAATTAATTTCAATATTTCTTATGAAAGGATTTTCATTATTCTTATATGTTGGTGGAATTATTGTTGGAATTTCAATTATTTTTCTAATTTCAATAATTCAAAATGAAAATTCTTATATTGAAAGGTTAAATACTTTAAAAGGAGAATTATTGAGGAAAACTACTATAAGATTAGAACAATCTGCAAGTTTTTCAGTAAGTGCTATTGAACTAGAAAATCTTACCAAAAATGTATTGAAATCTCAAATTTTTGACATTAGTGAAAGAGATTGTAAATATCAAAAAGAATACGTTACAAAAATATTAACTAAAGATTTCTTTTACGAAAATTTAATATATTTAATTGCTGAGAAATATTTTAAATTTCAAAATATAGAAGGTGCATCTATTGATGTTAATTTCCTCAAAAAAGAAGCCAGAAAATTTAAAAGTTCAATAATCGGAATCAAAATCTATGAAGATGGAACTTTCACGGTAAAATGGAAACTGAATGATAAAATAAAAGTAAGATATCAATATAAAAATAAGTATTATGAAGTGCCTCTAATTCCAAAAGGTTATTATTATGTTTACATAGATATACCAATATACAAATGGGTTTCAGAAGTTTGTGATTTTGTGAACTTTCTGAAATTAAAAGATAATGTGAGTTTTGGAGTAGGATACTGTACAAAATATTCTCATCCAGGAGTGTTTATTTATAGAGGAAAATTTGAACCTTTAGAAAAGTTTAAAAACTTGAATTTTGTTCCAAAAAAGATATTAGAAAGTGACATAATATTTGAATCTCCAGGATATTGGATGAATATGGAAAGTCACTTTGATGAATATTCATCTTGTCCAAATGTAGAATTTGTAGGTTTTATAAAAGAAGAAAAACCAGTTCCAATATTAAAAAATCAATGGAAGTATTTAGCAAAGTTATTAACATTGGAATATTATTTAAAAGATTACGATAAGGATCTAAATATTGATGTGGAAAAAGTAGAAATAACTCCTACAAAAATTTATGTCCATTCTTATGGATTTTTTATGGATCCTATAGAGTTCATAACATCTTTCCTTCCAGGAATAGGGGAAGTAATTAATTTGGTGTATTCGCTTGGTAAAATAGCGATTGATGAAATCTCAAAACATTTGGGAAATTATTGGTTCTCTTCTGAATTAGAAAAATTAGAAGTATTTTGGCCAATTTCGTACAGAAGTTTAGAGAAATTATATTGCTATTATGTTAAAGATGTAAACTTTATAATCTCATTTAAACAATGTGAAAAATGTAGTGCAATTAGATTTAGAGTGCATAAATTTACAGTAAAAGATGATTTTTTAGATGCAAATTTTGAAAAGATATGGGAAGATTATAACAAATCACCTTGTGTTAAAGTGAGAGTATTATCTTTAATTAAAGAGATATCTAATATATTTAAGGATAATTGTCACGAATTTTTAAAAACTGATTTAAATATTGATGAAAATATGATAAAAAAGTATCAAAATTGCAAGTTTGTAAACGATAAATTTGATTGTAACGACAATTCCATTCAAGCCAAATTAAGTGTTATTAAACGAATTCTGATTGAAAAAAATTTAGAAGACAAAGTAATAATGGTTGCTTGTGAACAAATAAAAAAAGATGAAAATATAAAATTACCTCCCTTTGTGGGTTCAAAATTTTTGGAAGAATATTTTGAAACAAGGCGAAAATTATATAAATCCTTTAAAAATTTTGAACAAAAGTGCGTATTAAAATATTATGACCATCCAGATAGAGTTGTTTTTGGACAATATGAAGTTAATTCAAGAATGAGATGTAGCCAATATAATCCTAAAATTTACTTATTAATAGATGCCAGTTTATGTGCTTTATTTGAAAGTACAACAATAGGACAGGCCATCGATATAATATCTTTCATTACTAAAAAAGAGAGCATTTGTTATGATCCAAATAAAGAATTTCAAAGATGGAAAAATATATTTTCAAGATTAATAAATAATAATGAGCGAACTTCATAAAATTGTGGCTGAAATGATGGGAAGTGGTGCTTCTGAGGATGAAATTATATCAATATTAAAAAGTGAGTTTCCAGATATAGATGAAAACGAAATAAAGCGACTAATAGAGAATTTAAAAACAGGTGAAAAGTTAGTGAGAGAATTTAAAGACGACAAAACAAAAGAATTTATAAGAAAAGTTAATGAACTACATCAAGCATTTGAAATTCATTCAATAGAAAATTTAGACAAATTGCAAGAGTTTTATAAGAAATTAGAAAACATTTTAGAAGACATGGAAAAAAGTTTGTTTGAAATGAGTGAAAAAATTGAGATATATAATGAAAGATTAACAAAAGTTGAAAAATCAATAATAGAATTAAAATCTCAAAACGAAGCTATAAGGAGTTTACTTGAAAGTATTTTAGAAAGCATTAGAAAATTAGGAAAGTAACCATATCAAAGTGCCTCTTATTAATGCTGTCATATCTTTTTTAGGATAGAAGTTGTAATACACTATTTTTCTCCCAATTCTGCTTTTTGTAATAACAATTCCATCAAAAGTACCTTCAGAAGTTTCAATTTGAACAACTGTTAATCCATATAAGTTTCTCATTTGTTTGACAACTCCTTCAAATGTTGCATATCCATTTACAGGATATTCTTTTACGTTTTGTGTAATTACTTTAGCTTCGTTTATTTCTTCTATTCTAACCAATTTTCCTGAGACAGTGTATCTTACATCACAATCTTTCGCTTGTCCAGTACATCTCACTGGCATCCCATCAAGCCAATCAAACCCAGTGTATTGGGGTTTCCCTCCAACTTTCAAATCAGTTAAATGAGTTCCAGAATTAGAAATTATCCACAAAGGTTTTCCAGAATTTTTTATCAAATCTCTTTCTTCTGAATACAACGATTTATCAGTAAACTGCCAAATTATTATAATATCATAAGGTTCTAATCTTTCTGGTGTTAACCCATATTTTCCTGTTTGATCTTTAGCAATTACTGTAACTGTGACCTTAGGATTTTTTAAACTGTGTAAAACATCTTTAAAATCTTTTATGTAAGGATGATTTAGATTATCAGTAATCAACAATATTTTTTTAGTTTCTCCACCTGGATTTATATAAGTCCATGCTAAATATACTATTGCAATTACAACAAGAAGGGCGGGCAACCAATGCATTAAATTTTGAAACTGTTCCTGTCCTCGCATAAATAATTAAGAATCATATTATATAAAGACATTAAAGTATTTAATGGATATTTTGATTTTACTATTAATTTATTTATTTTCGGTTTTTATAGGGTCTATATTAGAAAAATTCAGAATTCCTTGGTTGTTTGCTCCATTATTAGCAGGAATATTAATAAGTTATTTAAATGTTGGGTTTGGGGATTATATTAAAATTTTAGGAGAATTGGGAATGTATTTATTGTTATTTTTAATAGGATACGAATTAAACGTAGAAGAAATTATCAAGAATACAGATATTTTTATTTCAGGAATCTCAATAATATTAATTTCAGGATTTTTATGTAGTTTGCTTTTAATGTTTTTTGGATATCCATTATATGTCAGTTTAATTTGCGGATTTTCAATAGTAACAGTTGGTGAAGGTGTTTTATTGCCAATTTTAGATGAATATAATTTAGTAAATACTGTGTTAGGAAATTATATTATAGGAATTGGGACCTTGGATGATATAATAGAAGTTTTAACAATCTTTTTTGCTTCTTTAGTATTAAACTTAAATGTAAGTTCAAATATTTTTGTCACTGCAGTGACTATATTTTTATTTATCTCCTTCGGAATTTTACTTCACAGGTTGAAATATTTCAAAATTAACTTACCAGAAAAATTGTTTGCTCCCTTTGCAATATTAATTTGGTTAGTATTTATCTATTTAGGATGCATATCTCATCTTGAAGCACTTTCTGCTTTAATTGCAGGAATTATTACAAGAGAAATTACTCCTATTAAAGAAATTGAGTATTTAGAAGATGTAATACAAGATTTGGCATATAGTTTTCTTGTACCAATTTTTTTCTTTATGGTTGGATATTCTGTAAACTTAAATTATGTTCTAAATAATCCATTGATGGCAATATTTTTATTCATAACTGACTTGACTGCAAAGACTTTAGTTTCATATTTATTTTTGAGGAAGAATTTAGGAAATAATGCTTTAATTGTAGGAATTGGATTGTCTGTAAAGTTCAGTACAAGTTTGGCAATTGCTAATTTACTATATAAAAATAAAATAATTGATTTAATGTTATATTCTTCTCTAATAACAGCCTCTTCTATAAGTACTTTAGTAATGCCTTTGGTATTTTCTATTATTTGCCGCCGTAGCTCAGTGGTTAGAGCGCCCGCCTCGTAAGCGGGAGGTCGCGGGTTCAAATCCCGCCGGCGGCTTTTATCTTATTACAAGGGAAAAAAGTTATAAATAGTTATGAGTGTTAATTTTTATGGCCGTGGAGATAGATTGGATAAAAACAAGTAATTATGATGTTTCATATATAGAATATTTAATTGAAAACGATATAAAAACTCTTATTGAGGAAATACTAAATGGAAAATACATTCCTGAAATTAAGTATTTAATTGGCCAAAGGTATAAAATTCCAACAAACTGGCAATCTTTCTCATTTTTAGATGAAGTAGCAAGATTAAAGTTAATGATTCCAAAACAATTGTTAAGATTGGAAATTTTAGCATATTTAGCATATTTATTAGCTCATTTAGAAGGAGAATGCAATATAACCGTATGGAGAATGGTAGAAAACCAAATTAGAATCACAAATGAAAAATTGTTAAGTAAAAAATGGGAGTTAGAAGAATGTATTGAAAAATTAACAATCCTATTAAAAAAATCGGGATATAAGAAAGTAGAGGAACTATATAATAAATATAATGCTGTTTGAAGTAGTTAAAAAATACAAAACTTTGATTCCACCAGAGCACATTAATGCTCACTTAACAATTTTAAATCCTGATGATAACTTGAAAAAAATATTGCCAAAATGCAAAATGGAAAAAGTAGGAATTTACACTAACATTAAATTTGACTTCTATGCTACATATCCCTTTTTGGAATTTAAATTTCCTGAAAATAAATACAAAAACAAAAGAATTTTGATAGAGCATACTTCTGCTAATCCAACAAAATCTTTACATTTAGGTCATATTAGAAACGCAATTATAGGAGATACTTTAGCAAAAATTTTGAGAAAAATGGGGGCGATAGTTCATACTTCTAATTATGTTGATGATACAGGATTACAAGTGGCGCAATTAATTTATGGGTTACAAGAAAAAAAACCAGATGAAAAGTTTGATAGATTTTGTGATAAAATTTATGTGGAAGTGAATAAATTATTAGAAGAAAATCCTGAAATAGAACTAGAAATTAAAAAAATTTTAAAGGAATTAGAAAATCGCGATTCAGAATATTTTAAATTCGCTCAAGAGGTTTGTGAAAAAGTTTTAATAGAACAATTAAAGACTTTAGAAATATTTGACATTAAATTTGACTTCATGATTAAAGAATCAAGTATCTTAGAGGCGAAATTATGGGACAAAACATTTGAAATTTTAAAAGAAAAAGGGTTGATTTTATATTGTGAAGAAGGAGAAAAACAAGGATGTTGGGTGTTTGATTTATCTTTAATTGGAGAAAATGATTTTAAAGTGATAGTTCGTTCAGACGGTACTGTCACATATGTTGGAAAAGATATTGCTTTTGCACTATGGAAGGTTGGATATTTAGAAAATAAATTTAAATTTAAGAAATTTTATAACACATACCTTTCAAATGGAGAATTAGAAATGGATTTTCACAATTATGATATTACTTTTCAAGTAATAGGAGAAGAACAAAAATTGCCTCAAAAGATAATAAAATATATTGTTGAAAATCTTACTGGAAAGGAATATATTCATTACGCTTATGGGTTGGTTGCATTAAGTAAAAATACTGCTAAAATTTTAGGATATGAAACTGATAATATCTTACATATGAGTGGAAGAAAAGGAATCTTCATCAGAGCAGAAGACTTGTATGAAAAAATATTAGAAAGAGTTAAAGACAAAAGAATTGCTAAAAATGTAATTAAATATGAAATGTTAAAACACAATGTTAAAAAGCTTTTAGTTTTTGATTTGGAAGATAGTTTAAAAACAGAAGGAAATACAGGAGTTTATATTACTTACACATATGCTCGAGCAAAATCTGTTTTAGAAAAAATTAAATCCGAAACATTTGATAAAATTGAAGAACTTAACGAATATGAAGATAGATTGTTTAAAACCCTGATAGAATTTTATGTAGTAATTAAAGATTTTGAGAATAATTTACAAATTCACAATTTAACAAATTATTTGTTTAAATTATGTAATAGTTTTAACTCATTTTATCAAACTTGCAAAATTTCTGGAAGCGAAATAAGACATAGATACTTACTTTTAGTTAAAACAATTGAATGTTTAGAATTTTTATTTGATATTTTGGGATTGGATAAAGTAGAAAAAATTTAACAGTATTTTACTTTTTGATATCTCTTTCTAAAACTAATTACTTCTGCTTTAATGTTTTCTCCTTTAATAGACCTGCATATAAATTCAGCAATAGACTTCATATCGTTACATCCATACCGTGTCATTTCTTGAACTCCTATTCTAATACCAGAAGGATTTTTAATGTTTAATTCATCTCCTGGGATTAAATTTTTATTTACTATAATGTTATTATCTTCTAAAATTTTAGCAACTTTCGATGCACTTTTTATTTTAAAAACAACCTGGTGGCTCTTCGTAAATCCAAATTTTTTACCTAAAACTTCAAAACCCAAATTATATAACTCTTTTGCCAAATTCTGAGCGTTTTTAATTACCTGGGTAGCGTATTTTTTACCATATTTTAACATTTCTATACAAGTTTGTGCTAATGCAGGAATTCTATGTAAATGATGATTAGACACTAATTTTGGGAAAATATTTTTCTTAACTTTTTCAAAAATTTCTTCATTATTGCTCAATATTAAACCACCTTGTGGCCCTGGGAAAGTTTTATGAGTAGAAGAAGTAATTATATCTGCTCCTTCTTTTAAAGGATTTTGAAATATGGGTATTAATCCTAAAACATGGGCTGCATCATACATCAAAATTCCTCCAAAATCATGAACAATTTTAGAAATTTCTTTAACAGGATGAGGAAATAGAAATAAAGAACCTCCTAAAATTATTAGTTTTGGCTTATATTGTTTAATTAATTCTTCTGTTTTTTCTACATCAATATTCATTTTTTCTTTATCAAAAGGGATTTCAACGATTTTTATTTTAGTAAATCCTAAAAATCCATGAATAGTATGAGAAACGTGAGAACCACATTGAACAGGAAGTGAAAAAACAACATCATTTTCCTTTAAAAAACTTATATAAACTGCTAAATTTGCTATAGTACCTGAAATAGGTCTTAAATCTACAAATTTACAGTTAAATAACTTTTTAAACAATTCTTGAGTCTCTATTTCTAATTCGTCATAATATTTTAAACCTTGATAATATCTCTTGAAAGGCAAACCTTCAGCATATCTGTGCATTAAGTCAGAAATATATAGGTTTTTAGCTTTTGGAGACATGACATTTTCAGAAGCAATTAAGTTTATACAGTTTTTCCTCCAGTTTTCATGCTTCTTTAATAAGTTGGTTATTTTCATAAAATATTTAAAGTTTTTGATGAATATTTAAAAAATTAAGTTATACATTAATTCACATCCTAATTAATTTCTTTGAATTTTAACCTTTTAAGGCTCTGTTGGTATATCATATATTAATTTATATTTTTTTATCAGGCTAAATAATTAAGTTAAATACTTTGCTTTTTCTTAAAAAAATGCTTTGAATAATTAGTTGGGCAAGCTGTTTAGATTGATTAGATAAATAGTAAACATTTAATGTTGCTTTCGTAACATTTCTCTATATTTCTTTCTCGCTTTTAAATAAGCATCTTCGAATTCGATATCTACCCCATGCTTTGAAGCTTCTATTTTGTATTTTTTATATTCATCATCTACTTGATCATGTATTCTATTTAGCTCTTCTGCTGATATCTCTCCTTTTCTAAACTTTATACCTGCATTATATAGTATTTTTGCGTGTTTCTTAGCCAATTCTTCAGCTTTTTGGGTCCATTCTTCTACAGGTAACTCAACATATTCATAGTCAATTTCCTCAACAGTAGATTCAATTGTAAATGGAAGAGGAAATCCAAAGAGTTTAGGTCTTTGTTTTATTTTTACCTCTTTTCTCTTAGGGATTTGAACTAGTCCCATAAAATAAAATACTCGTAACAATATATATTATTTTTCACTTGTCAGATGTATGTTATATACCACTAAATCTTTGTTTAATGCTGCTTTTCCAATATCTACAATCCATGGAATGAAAGCAACTCCTAATACTACAGTTCCAGCACGCCCTATGATTTTTGATTTTACTTCTCTCAGCAAACTAATTCTTTCTTCTTTAGGTCCAAGCCTTAAAGCTTCTCTTAATCGTAAAGTTATATCCAATCTTGGTTGTTTCTCACATAGTTGTTTGAATAGTTTTATTTTTTCTTCTAATTTAGATAAATCTGATTTGTCTATTGAATTACTAATACTCTTAATTTTGTTTTCAATTTCTTCAAAAGCTACTTTTCTAATAAGTTTTAGCTTTTCTTCAGTTTTTAGTTTACTATATTCTTTATCAAATTCATTTTTAGCCCACCATTCTAAATCAATTTCTGGATTTTTTTCATATTCCTCTAATAACTTATAAGGATTTTTAGCCACATTCTCTAATATGTTTTTAATTTCTTGTAATCTTGAAATATTTTGGTAGTTACTAGCCAATTCTTCTACATACTTAATAGCATCTCTGTATCGTTTTGCTTCCCACGCTCTATATCCTGTCCAAAATCCAATCCCTAAAGTTTTTATATACCACTCATTACTCGTATCTAAAATACTATCTAAATACTTCCACACTCCCAAATCACAAACAGTTATTTCCTTTCCATCAACAAAAATATGATACTCAGCATTTCCACAAGTAGAAGGATTAGCTATCTTTGACAATTTCAAACACTCCCAAACATTACTACTAAACACAAAAACTTCTTGCTTGGTTGAAGAAGCTATAGTTTCAGCTATGTTTTTAATATTTTCTGGTGTGCATTCTTCAGTAAAGATGTGTGTTCTGTTTTTATTTCCAATATCAATTTTACTTACAACTAACAAAGGTTCTATTCTCATTCCTTCTTTCGGTTTTACTTCTAGTGTATTCCCTATTAATTCAATTTCTTTAAACTCTTTTTCATTAATTTTTCCATTTTCTATTATAGACTTGATATCGCATTTTCCTTCTCTGCAAATTTTTATTTTAACAACTTCTCCTCCTTCATAATAACATATTCTTGCTGTTTTGCTTTCTTTGAATGCGCCAGCTTCTGGAATTGGAATACATCTTAATTTTATATCAGTTCCATATTTTTCAAATTGACCCTCAACATATATTTCTCCCTCGTATGGCACTTCTATTTCAGATATACCTATATGTTTAGGATCACTAGAAACAGTAATTTTGAACAATAATATTCCTTTGTCTTTGAAGAATTTGTCATCTACTTGATATTTCACATATACCTTTCCTTGAGCTAGAGTTTTTATGTCACTGAGCATTTCTTTTGGCACATAAATGTGATATTTTCTATTTTGTCCTTTTTCAACCCATACTATCATATTTGGATTAAAAGTATTTTGAATGTAATTCCACAATTCTTCTCTAAATTCTTTATTGTTCATTACCTCCAATTTTAAAAATGTATTTTCATTATAAATGTGAACATTTTCGTTTGTCCAGCCAGTTTCACAAATGTCTTCATCATAATCGGTTTTTATTTTACCTTGGTCGCATCTTAGTTGGGATAATATTTCCCATACTTTATACTTTGCTCCTGCAAATGATAATCTCAATAAACTGTTTTCTTTACTTGAATATTCTTCGTCACAATTCACATTTATTTTCTCTCCATTATAACTGAACTTACAATTTCCTATGATTTTTGTAGGGCCTTCTAAAGGTATACACCCCTTAATGGAGCCACATTCTCTTGCTATAACGTATTGTTTATCTCCAATGTTGATTTGAATACCACTTCCTATTTCTAATTGTTTATAAATCTTTACTCTCAAATCGATTGGTGATTTTGTAGATATAAATGATTTTAACACTCGTGATATGTATTTTCTAGCAGAATCTGAATCACAATATAAAACACTACAATCACAATCTTCGCCTGAACAAAAACCTATAATATTTTCTTTTAATTCTTCTTTCACGACATTTGCTGTCAAAGTTTGTTCTTTTGTTTTGCATGATTTTCCTCCTGCTAAACTCTCTTCACAAACATCATATTTTAAAGTAATTGCTAAGTGCCCTTGACATAATGGTTTTAAGTCTAATTCATATCCTGATTTAATAATATCGTTTTCTATGTTGTAAGTGTAGTTACACTCTCCTTCAATCTTAAGTTTAACATTTTTATAATTACAGAACGCATCTATTTCGTAAATTTTTAGAATATTTTCTGGTGTAAGTTCTGCTTTTAAACATTCTCCAACATATTGCTTATTTAAGTCTGTAATCTCATATTCTTGAGCATTACCATAATCATCATATAAATAACAAATTATCTTATCTTGATTGAGTAATTCTTTATAATCTAAACTTAAATCATCTTTTGAAAATTCTAATTTATTTCCTGAAACTTTAGCATCGAATTCTTGGCCTAATAAAATACATTTTCCTTTTAAGGCAACAGGAGTTTCGAAAGTAATTTCTAAGTTAACTTTAACCTTCTTATTGTCTTCATCAACAATAATTTCTCCTTTATCTCTTTTTGGATTTGGCCATTCAAAAATCACATAAGCATCTTTACTTAAACGAGTAGTACAAACTTCTTCTTCTAAAATTCCTTCTTTTCCTAA
>CAZNYH010000032.1:0-1970 GCA_964577235.1 uncultured archaeon
TTTTAAGTTGGTGCAAAGTGAGTTACTGGTCAGATTGCAGCCTCGTCAATTATTTGTTTCTAAAAAAATATTTTGCAGTACCGTTTTTATCGGTAACTGTTAATAACAGATTGATCCTATTTTATATCAATATTATTTATGAGTTAAAGTATTTTTATTCCAAATATTATCCTTGACTTTTTACATAACAGTTAATTTGCTTGTTATGTGTTAATTGCTTTTAGACTTAATAATATATTCTTTGTCTAATAGCATATGACTTTCAAATACAGTTAATACTTCAATTGAATTTTTCTTAACTAAATATACGATTCTATAATTTTTATAAATAATTTCTCTAATTTGTTCAAATGATAACTCCGGAACAATTCTGCCTTCTTGTGGAAAAAGTGTAAGATTTTCTACGAGAGAAATTAATTTGTCAGTAAATTTTATTGCAGCCGTTGGATTATCTTGAGAAATGAAATCTTCAATTTCTTGAATATTAAAAAGAGCTTCATTTGTCCATTTAATTTTCATGATGTTTTAGTAGCTCTATGTTTTTTTAATTGATTTTTCAATTGAGATGTAGTAAGAATATTTCCTTGTTCAGAATCAGACAAGCCACGAGAAATTGAATCGATAAATAATTTAGTCTCTATAAGTTTATCAAATTCTTTAGGAGAAATTAAAACACCGGCTGGTTTTCCATTTTGAGTAATAATAAGAGAGTTTTTGTAAAGTTGAATTTCTTTAAGATATTTGGCCAGATTAGCCTTAAATTGACCAACGGGAATTATATCATTTGATATTGAAATATTTTTCATATTAGAACCTTATTATAATGACGTAAAAACATACAAAATATAGTTCTATATTATGACATTGTCAATACTATATTTGACTCATAACTGCGTTGTCGCTTACCCGCTGCCTTTTTACAACTTTGAGTTGCAACCTTATCCATTTTTATTAATAATACATTTTACTAATTTTAACTACTTTTGTAAAACTAAAACTTTAAATACACATTTAAAAACCAAAACCACCGCCTATTAAGAAGCCTCTAATACTACTAGCCTCACCTTTAAGATAAAATTTATCAATAATAAAAAAAGAAATACCACCACCGATGCCAATTTCTTTTTTATCCTCTTTCAATTTGTTCCAATACCAACCAGTTTCAGTTGATTTATAAACATTATAAACTGTACTTGCAGAAAATTCAAGATTTAGGTTTAACATAAGTCCACTTTTAAACAAGTAGCCAATTGAACCAAACAATATTTTCTTTCTTGTCTCAAAGTCTTTTGTTTGTGTGAACCAAGAAAAAGGTTCGTCTATATTAGTACCGGGTGGTTCTTCACCGCCCGACCACGTAGAACCTCCACCTAATCCTAAAAATAATTTTCCATTTTCTTTTTCACGTAAACCATAACCGAAATGTAATGACCAATAATCGCCAAATGTAGTAAAGTCAAAAACCATACTAGGGGCATAGAATATTTTATCTTCACTAATATTTCTTTCATTTTTCTTCAAAGATTTTTTAATAGAATTACCAGTTAAAGAACTATTAGGTCTGCATTTTATTGCGGATCCTTTTTGATTTGAACTTTTTAAGGAATCAGTTTGGGCGATTAAAAAAGTAGAAAGAAAAAGAACTAATAAAATTGCTTTCATTTTGCTACCTCAAATTTAAGAAACATAACCATTAATTAACCCGGCCAAACCCTAACCCTATTGGCATGTTAGCAAGAAACATCATTCCGCCTAACATTCCGTTCAATATTTGCTTCAATCGGCGTATTTTATTTTCACCAAAAACTCGGGATGTTTTTTATTATTAAAAAAAATAAATTCCTTAATCCAATAGATATATGCTTCAATGGTTTTACTGCTGTAATTTACCCTGCTTTCTGTAACCATTCTAACCTACCCTCTATTTTCTTTTATATGGATTGAATATAAAAAAATTATTTATTTGTCAA
>CAZNYH010000033.1:0-5689 GCA_964577235.1 uncultured archaeon
TTCCAAATTTATTAATTTTTAATGCTTGAAAAAATCCTTGATTTTGATGCAAAATCTTTTCAAGAGTTTGGAAATGAAATGTTGAAAGAAGGTATATTAGAACATTCTATGAACGGATGTAAAATTGAAATTTATCATAGAAAAGGTTTGAATTCCTATTATGTCTGTTATGTAGAAAAGAACAAAAGAAAATTTAAACGATTTAAAATTTCAGTACATTTACATTCAGAATATCCTTCTTTTATAATCCATATTCATCTTTTTAATGATTTAAACATCAAATTCATAAGAATAACACCAGAATACATCATTTATTTTGGGAGGAAAATAGAAAATTTTGCTGTACTAAAGAAAGTAAAAGAATTTCTAGACAAATATCATATTGATGATGTACTAATCGAAAATGAAATCATAATAAGAGGTTTTAAAAGAGAAGTGAAACTAAAAGATGTGATTAAATTTTACTCTGAGAATATAGAAAACATTAAAAAAGAATTAAAAGAAATTTGTGAGGTTGTAAAGTTTTATGCTAAGCATAAAATAAAGCAACATAAAATATCTAATGTATAAAATAAAAATATTTGGAAAAAGAATTAAAATTACTAACGAAGATATTGCTATCGTAGTTGGTGTAATATTAGGAATTATTGTGCTGGCTTATGGAGTCATAGTTGACATTTATGCTCCTTGGTTTCTAAATTATATTTTTTATGCAATTTTAGTAGGAGTTTTACCTTACATAGGATATCAATATTTTAAAATATTAACAATAAAAAATAAAGAAGAACACTTTCCAAGATTTTTAAAAGATTTGGCAGATGCAATAAGATCTGGACAGCCATTACCTGTTGCTGTGCAAAATTGTGTTAAAACAGATTATGGGAAATTGTCAGAAGATATAAAGCAGTTAGAAATAGATATTTCTTGGGGAATGTCTTTTGAAGATGCTTTTCAAAAGATGGGAAAAAGAATTGGAAGTAAATTAATTGAAAGAGGAATCGGAATTGCAATTCAAGCCCACAAAGCAGGAGGAGACATAGCAAACGTTTTAGAAACTGTAGCAGAGGATATCAAAAAGACAGTCCAACTAGAAGAAGAAAGAAAATCAAAAACGCATAAGTTTGTAATTGTAATTTATGCAATTTTTTTGCTCTTTATGGCTATAATTATCGTTTTAACTAATTTTTTGATTCCAGAACTTCCAGTAATTGGTGCTATTCAACAATTTATAGGCCAAGGCGGAGGATTAAATTTGACTGAAATAGAATTTAGAAATATGATATTTCATTTATCTCTTATAGAAGCAATCGCAAATGGAATTATGTGTGGAATTGTATCAGAAGGGAGAATAGAAGCTGGAGTAAAACATGTTGTAATTTTGACACTAATTGCTATAATTTCTTTTAATGTATTTTCTCCAAGTCCTGACCCTATAGACAGAATTGCAAAAGCTATTGCACGATTACCATTAGGTGCTGAAATGTCTGTTCCAATAGGAGAATATTATGTTACTAAAGATTTGTCTGTAAAAGATATTATAAGAGTACTAAAAGAAAAGGCAAAGGAAAGTTTTATAGATATAAATAAATTAACCATTGATAAAATTAAATTTGTTAAAGCACAAACTTGTATTCCTTGTGCACAAGGTTGGATAAAAATTTCAAGAGATGGAACAGTTATTGAACTAAATAGACCTTGTGTGTTGAAATTTATTTTAAAGAAAAGTGGTGAAATTTATTATGTTAGTGTTGAATGATTATTTTTTAATCCATTTTAGTTTTCTTGGATTTCTTCCTAAATTAAAATTTTTTCTGCATTTTGAGGAACAAAAGTAATAAATAGTTCCGTCATTCTTAACAAACATAATACCTCTTCCAGGAAATATTTCTCTACCACAAAAACTGCACTTCAAATAATTCACCTCTTTTCTTGCTTAATTAATGGATGTTCATGTTTTGTATCTACCAATTCTATTAAATCTCCCGGAAATACTAATCCACGAATTACTCTTCTCAAAAATCTACCGGCATCGGGTCCTGTCAAAATTTTTACCTTAGCATAAGTACATTCTCCGGCTTTCCCACATCTACATATTACTTCGTATACTTCTCCTATTATGATGTCTGTTTGGTTATTCATTGAGACCCACCTTCTCCTTCTTTGCTCTCTACTTTTTCAGTTTTCTTTAAAGTTTCTATTTGTTGAATTAATTCATCAATGTTGGCTTCTCCTGGTTCAATAATTGCTACGGAAGATGCTTGGGTAGTTAAACCTGCTGCTTCTCCTAATTTTTCTTTTGAATCTACATAAGTATATGGAATTCCTTTTTCTTCACATAATTTTGGTAAATGGGCTACTATTTCAGGAGGATTGACATCTTCTGCAATAATAACCAATTTAGCTAATCCTCTTTCTACAGCTTTTGTAGTTTCATTTACTCCTCTTTTTAATTTTCCTGTTTCAGCTACTTTTTCAACAATTTCTAACGTTTTTTCTTTTATTTCTTGTGGGACTTGGAAAGTAACGTACATAATATCCCCCCAATCTTTCCTGTTCTATAATAATTATATAATTTGTAGGATATATATACAACAATAATTCCCCATGTAATATATAACGCCCTCCAAAAATTTGGTAAAAGATTAGAAATTAAAGCAACTAAAGGAACTAAATATAAAAATTTATTGTCATCTTTTGAAATAATAGAATAAAACAAACATAAAATAGAAATTAAAATAGAATAAAAGTCAAAAATTACCAAGGACAATATAATGTAAATTATGTAAATTAGCATAATTATTATTATTCATCTCTAATACCTTCTTTTGTAATTCTAAATACTATTTCTCTTTCGGGTAAATTAGGAGAATCCACCATCCTTGCTATTCTTTTATCTTCTTTTGCTTTTCTTAAGTACACTCTATAAGTAGACGCATGAGCTAGAACCATACCACCTATTGGTTTTGTAGGATCACCAAACATAATTCCAGGATCTTCCATTACTTGATTGGTAAATACTACTGCAACATTTTCCATCTCTGCAAGTTTTACTAAATCATGAATATGTTCATTTAATTTTTGCTGTCTTTCAGAAAGAGTTCCTCTCCCTACATATTCTGCTCTGAAATGACTTGTTAAGGAATCTATAATTAACAATCCAATGTTTTTTTGTCTAATTATGTTTTTAGCCTCTTTTTTTATGAAATTCATTTGATGGAAACTTGAAGGTGCTCGAAAGACAATTATATTTTCTAAAATTTTATCTGCATCCAATTCTAAAGCTTCTGCCATTTCTCTAATTCTTTCAGGCCTAAATGTATTTTCAGTATCGACATATAACGCCCCTTTTTCTAAGCCTCCTTGTTCGGGAGGTAGTTGAACAGTAACACATAATTGATGGCAAATTTGGGTTTTTCCACTTGAAAACTTCCCATAAAATTCAGTTAGTGCTTGTGTTTCTATTCCTCCACCCAATAAATTATCTAATGCCTTTGAGCATGTTGTGATTTTTCCCAATTCTTTTCGTTTTTCTTCATATTCTTTGGCAGTTAATATAAAGTAATCTTCCTTTAAGCATTCTTTTGCATATTCTATAATTTTTTCAGCAGTTTCTTCACCAATACCTAAAGCTATTAAATCTATTGGAGAGGCTAAAGCTAAAGAATAAATGCTATCAAATCCCCCTTCTCTAAGTTTTTGGGCAGTGGCTGCTCCAACTCCTGGAATATCTTCTATAGTTTTGACTTCTTTTTCTTTGGCCATGATATTTTAAAGCAATTACTTTTTAAGTAAGTTAAATTACTAAATAAAAGGTAAAAAATAATTATAAAATTTTATCTTAACTTATATGTTTTTTAACAATATTAGTAGTTTTTATGCAAATAATAGGAACTGTATTGTTAGTTGCAGCGGTAGTTATAATAGGAGTAACTTTATTTATGTTTTCTTTAAATGTTTTTCATCAAACTGCACCAAAAGAAGAAAATATTTCTAAAACATCTATTTTAAAGTTAGATTCTGCAAGTATCAATAATAATAAATTAAAACTAACTATGATAAATATTTCAGATACTCCCTATCAAGGAAAGGCTTTATTAACTATTAAAAAAGGAGGTGCAATAGTTTATACTAAAGAAATAGATTTAAATGTTGAGGACATTCAAACAATAGAAATAGAAGACGATAACTTAACTAATTTGTCAGGAAATCTTCAAGTCGAAATTTCAGGAAATAATTTAGTAAGTTCACCTACTTACTTTATTAAAAGCACTAATAAAAAAGAAAATAAAGTAAAGGCTACCTTGATTTATCCATTTGGCTTGGTAGTTGGAAAAAATATGGAATTTCAATGGACAGTTCCTCAACCTGCTGATTGTAATATATATTTAGATGATTCTCTTTTAGATAAAATTCATTGTGATAGTAAATGCAATTATTGGAAAGAAATTTCATTAGGAGATCACAATTGGTATGTTGATTGTGGAATCCCTACTGAAAAAGTTGATTTTACAGTAGTAGAGGGAATTTCTGTTAGTAATTGTAATGATTTACAAGACATTAACAATAATTTAGACAGTAATTATTATTTATTAACAGATATTAATTGTGAAGGAATAAACTTCAATCCAATAGGATCAACTTCAGATAAATTTACTGGAATTTTTGATGGAAGACTTCACAAAATTGAAAATGTAAAGGTAAATGGGTCTGATTATGTTGGAATTTTCTCAGTAACTGAGAATGCTGTTATAAAAAATGTTAAATTAATAGACTTAAATATTAGTGGGGGAGATTTTGTAGGATTTGTTGGAGATGCTTTTTACACTACTTTTGAAAACATTGAAATTTCAGGTACTTTTGATGGAATAAGCAGGGTTGGTTCATTAGTTGGAGGTGGAAGTGGAAAAATTTCGAATGTAAAAGTTTTAGACTCAAATGTAACAGGAATTTTTGATGTTGGGGGTTTAATAGGAGCAAGTTTTGGAACAGAAGTAAATAATGTATATGTAAAATCAAAAATAGAAGGAGATGATAAAGTAGGGGGAGTTGTAGGATGGACAAACACAAACAATGATAAATATGAAAAAATTATCATAAACTCTGAAATTATTTGTGATACTAATTGTGGGTCACTGGGAGGATATATTCAAGACGATAACATTAATCAAGTAGTAAGTTTTTCAAAACTAAAAGGTAGTAAAATAGGTGGATTGGTAGGATCTTTATGGTATTCGACTTTAAATAACTCAAGATTTGTAGGAGATATAAACAGTTATGTCGTATCTTCAATTGCATATTATGTAAAATATTCTAAAATAGAAAATAGTTACGCAGTAGGAACTGCTGAAGGTACTTATCACACTACAATAGATTATGCTTACGATAGTAACGTAAGATATATATTTGATGCTACTAATACTTCAAAAGTAACTTCTTCAAAGAGTATTACTTATAAATGTAATGACACTAATTATACAGAAGTTTATATTGACAAATCAAAAACTGGAATTTCAAATACAAATTCTTCTAGATGTACTACGAATTTGCCAAATTCCGTATTAATTGACAATTCAAATTACTTTTATGATTTATCCAATCCTCCAATGGATGTTTGGGATAGAAACATTTGGACTTCAACAGAAACATATCCTAAGTTGAAGTTTGAATCATTAAAGTAATTTTGATAATA
>CAZNYH010000034.1:0-3901 GCA_964577235.1 uncultured archaeon
AGAAGATAAACATTTAGTGAATGCACTAATAGACTATTTAGATCGGCCTGCTTAAATTTTTTAATGGTACAGCTGTAAAATTAAATAATATAAGATAAAGTAACTAATAATTAACAACACTAATGTAACAAAAGCAACAAGTGCTGTTTTTAGATATTTTCTATTAAACGTAAATATAAATCCTAAAATACAAAAAAATATAAGTAAAATTAAACCAATAGAGTTTAAAATTAAATCTCCGCCCATAATAGCCATTACTTATTATACTATTATGGTTAGAATTATAAAAAAGGCAGTTAAATGTGGTTTTGTTAAGACTAAACTTCCTGGAGCAGATTATGTGATTAATCAGTATATTGGATGTGAACATGCATGTAAATATTGTTATGCTAGATTTTTATGTAAGAAATATAATTATGGTGAATGGGGTTCATGGGTTATTGTTAAAGAGAATATTCCTGAATTAATTAAAAATAAGAAAATAACAGGAAAGGTATATATGAGCAGTGTTAGTGATCCTTACCAACCAGTTGAGAAAAAAATGAAATTAACTAAAAAAATTCTTCAATTTCTCAATAAGTCAGTGGAGTTGTCTATCTTAACAAAATCACCACTAGTTTTGAGAGATATTAATTTATTAAAAAAATTTAATAAAATAGAGGTTGGGTTAACAATAAATTCTTTAGGAAAAGATATAGAACCAAAAGCACCATCTAATGAAAGAAGAATTCAAACTTTAAAGAAATTATACGAGGCTGGTTTAAATACTTATTGTTTTGTATCTCCAATAATACCTCATTTAACTGATTTAGAATATATTATTAAAGAAACAAAAAATTTTGTAAATTACTATTGGTTTGAATTTTTAAATTTAAATAGCAGTGGAGATTTTTCTTTATGGTTAAAACATAATTACCCTGAAAGTTATAAAATTTTATCTAAAAAAGAGCATTTAAGAGAATATGTTAAGAATATTAAAGAATTAATAAAAAAGTTAAAAATAAAGGGAAATTTAATCGTTCATTCATCGAGTAATTTTAATATTTTCCATTTCTTCTAAATATTTTCTTCCTGGCCCTTCAAAATATTTTCTAACTGGTTCTAATATTTTTATTAACCATTCGGAAACTGCATTTTTTAAGTCAAGTGGGTGGATTTTTCCAGTTTTCCAATCATTTAAAATTTCCTCATAAGTATTATATAATTTCTCTTCCCCTGTTTTTTCATTTATTATTTCAAATTCAGTTTCTTCTCTAAATATTAACCATTCTACAATTTCCCAAACAGGATTTAACTCAGTTTCACCCACAGGACAAAACGCTTTTTTAATTTTCCTTTTAATGTCTTCTTCACTATCATGGATAAAGATACAAGTTTCTGGCTTTGATTTTGACATTTTGATATCTATTATTGTATCCTCAAATAAATCTCGGTTCTCTTCTGTTTTGGCTTTTAATAGTTTTTCTCTGATTTCTTGATTAATTTGCAATCCTGTCTGAATGTGATGGTGAACGGCTACTGGAATATATCCACCTATTTTCTCACCAAAATCCTTTGCAATAACATGCGCTTTTCTTTGGTCCATTCCTCCATGAGCAATGTTTACTTTTAATCCGTAAATATCAGCTACTTGTAGTGGTACATATACTAAAGTGGAAAATTTAACGCTTTCTCCTGCTCTTCTTCCTGCAATAGTTGTTGATTTCATAATTCTATTCAAAGTACATTCAATACAACATTTCATAAAGTATTTCCAATATTCGAGGTTTTCCTTCTCATAAAGTTCAGACCCTAAAACAAATTTAGTTTTATCTGGATCTCCTCCTAAAGCTTCAATACATTTTTTAAACGCTTCTTTGTAGTATGTTACAGCCACTTTCTTAATAATATCTAAATCTCCTCCTAATTTTCCATTTAACCATGAATGCCAATCTGCTAAAAATATTGTAGTATCAATTCCTGCTTTTTGAAAGTCTACTATTTTCATACATGAGATTAATCCATTTCCCAAATGCAAGTATCCTGAAATTTCAAACCCTTGATAATGAATTAACTTTTCTCCTGTTTCAATTAAATTTTTTAACCTTTCTTCAGTGAGAACTTCTTCTGTAGGTTTTTTCTTCACAAGTTCAAGAATAAAAGTCTCCACCTGCCATTATATTTATTATGCTAAAAATATTAATATCTTGCACACTAATTCACATCTCAATCACCTCCGTAATTTCTTCGAATTTTAACCTTTTAAGGCTCTTTTTACATGGTCAGTATATTCTAAAGCAATCAAAGTCTTTATCATTGCTTCGTACCTCCAAGACTTAGTCTTTAGTCTATCTCCAAACATACTTTTAAAAACCCAGAACATTCTTTCAATAATCCATCTCTGCAGATACATCCACCAAAGTTTAATCAGATTTTCTAAGAGTTTTTCCTCCAATTCACTTAGATTTTTCTTATTTTTAACTTTAACAACAGGAATTTTAAAAAGTGCAAAGAGTAAATCTGGGTTTAAAAACCCTAAGTCTCCTATGAAAAAATCAGCCATAACATCAATGTTTTCTAAGAATTTATAGTCTTTCTTACTGTATTTACCAAAGTCAATTCTAACTAAGTTATAATTAAAGTCAATCATGGTAAACATTTTAATCATCTTTGGATTTATTTTGTTAGTAATTCCTCTGTGTGCACTAAGTTTATCGTATCTCAATCCAGTAGTATCTGCGATTAAACATTTAAATCGCTTTCTTTTTAACATTCTTCTAAACAGAGTCTTTACAATCCTTTTAAATCGCTTGTAAAATGTGTTAAAATGGGCTTTGATATTTAGAGCTTCTACTAAGAGACTCCATAGTTTTTTATAGCCTATTTTTGTCACTAGATAAAATATGACAAAGAGAGCTATGATTGAAGAATCATAAATCCTAGGTCTTCCAACCTTACTTTCACTTTCTTTGTCAGCTTGGATAATTAGGTTAAATACTTTGCCTGCTATATTTTTTAAATTCCTATTATATAATGACCAGTAGCTCTCCGTCATTATTTTTCTTTGTTTTTTCTTAAAAAATGCTTTGAACAATTAGTGTGCAACCTAATTAAAATATATTAACTAATACTAACCTTAGATAAATTTAAAAGATGCGAAATAAATATATATTACAATACCTAAAAAAAAAAAATGGAGAAAGGAGTTGCTCAAGTTTTAGGAACTGTTGTTGTAGTGGCTGCAGTAATTACTTTTGGAACTTTGTTAATTATGTATGGTTTTAAAATGTTTAAAAAAAATTATAATAAAAATCAGGGACAGGTAAATGTGGTGACTTCTCCAACATTTTTAGAAGTTATTGATGCAAATATGGTTAATTATGGTTGGGATATAGGGATGTATGTAACAATTTTAAATAGAGGGAGTAATACTTTCGATGGAAATATTTTATTAGTATTTTCAAAAAATAATGTAGATATTGCTTCAATTCCTGTAAAATTAACTATAAAACCAGGGGAGATAAAAACAATATATTTTTCAAGAAAAGATCCTACAATCCAAAATGAAATTTATAAATTGGCAGAAATATTATATAAGACCCCGCCCATATATGTAAGAATTCAAGGTTCAAAAATATCTTCAATAGCAACATTACATAAAATAACATTTAAAAGAACAAATATTAATTTAATATGTCCGTCTCAATTTGAAAATACGACTTCAATAAAATTTAAATGGAATATTGATTTTAATGGAACCCGCTATGTTGCTGTCAGATTGAAAGGAACACTGGTCTCCAGTCTGGATGGAAATAACTGGATAACACAACTCCCTACGGCAGTTGTGACTTCTAGTGACTGGTCTGATGTAATCTGGGACGGGTCGAAATTCCTGGCTCTTGGCCAGACTACAGGTTCGATT
>CAZNYH010000035.1:0-3663 GCA_964577235.1 uncultured archaeon
ATTAAATGAAAAAATTTTAATATATATTTTTATTTTCCTTTTTGAAGGGAATAATTTAGGCTCAATGGTTTAGTTTAAAAAATCATTTTTTGGTTTAATTAAAAACACTATTATTTTAGCACATAACTTTACAAATACTATAAACGATATAATTAACAACCTAAATTAATTTATGAACGAAATAAAAATAAAATTAACCAAAGGGGTTTATTTAGTAATTAATTTAAAAGAGATTTTGCAAAAGAAAAAGAAAGAGTTTTCTGAATATTTTGAAGCTACTTTTATTTCTCCAAAAGAGTTAGAAGTTTTCGAAAGAAAATATGTAAATTATTTAGAAAAAGGTTCTCTAATTGTGTTTTATTCTGAGCCTGAGGGAAAGTATTGCTTCATTTGGAGAAAAGCATTAAACAAATATTGGAAAAACATCAAAAAATTATTAGAAGAAAAAGAGTACAGTCTAGAAGAATTAGTAGAATTATTAGGGGGAAATAAAGAAACGATTTTAGCAATATTGCGATACAAACAAAAAGAAGGAGATGTTTTTGAGCCAGAATCTGGCAAATTTAAACTTATAAAAGGCTGAAAATTATATATAATAGTTTTCTTATTAAATATAATATTAGAAATTTGGGCCCGTAGCTCAGCCTGGTAGAGCGGCAGCCTTATAAGGCCTACCAGGCCTAAGCAAGCTGTAGGTCGTGGGTTCAAATCCCACCGGGCCCACACTGCCGGGGGTAGCTCAACGGCAGAGCGTCCGCCTGTAGTCTTTAAAAACATGGCAGAAAGCGGAAGGTTGTGGGTTCGAATCCCACCCCCCGGACACTCCTAAATATTTAAAATTAATAATACATAATGGAAAATAGATTGTTCTTTAAGTCGACTCTGCTATTTTTAGTTATAGGAATTATAGCGTTCTTAATATTTATAATATTGATAATAAAAACTGAAAATTTAATTTTTCTCGCAATATTTTTAAGTATTTTAATAATTTTTGGGATAATATCTGGACTTATTTTGACAGTAAAGCCATATGTATTTGTTAAAGAACATGAGAGATTGGTTTTATTCAGATTGGGAAGAATAGTGGGATGCTTTGGCCCTGGAGTCGTATTTATAATTCCGAAAATTGATGAATATGTGATTGTAGATATCAGAGTGAGATCAATTGACTTATCAAGACAAGTAGTAATAACTAAAGATAATTTAGCTTTAACAGTAGATGCTGTAATTTACTATAAAATCGTTGATCCAATAAAAGCAGTTGTAAATGTAAGAAATTTAGAAAAAAATTTAGAATTGTTAGTAGTTTCTGAGTTAAGAGCTATAATTGGAAAGTTGAATTCTATGGAAGTAGTTGCAAATATAGATGAGATAAATAATAATCTTCAATTAATGCTAAAAAAATATGAGGATAGTTGGGGGATTGATGTAGTATCAGTCCAATTAAGGTCTGTAGATTTTCCACCAGATGTGTTAAATGCGATGCATAGAAGAAAAGCTGCGGAAGAAAGAAAATTAGCGAGAGAACAAGAAATTGAGGCTTTAAAAATGGAAATGGAAGCAGTAAAAGAAGTATCAAAAGAAATGGATGAAAAAGCGTTACTCTATTATTATATAAAGGCTTTAGAGAAGTTGGGAGTCTCTCAATCAACGAAATTCGTAATTCCTTTAGAATTTTCCTCATTTGCAGCATTTTTCGCTAAATCTTTTGGAAGACCTCAAGAAGAAGTTGAAAAAGAATTATCAGTAATATGGCCCAAACTTAAAAAGAAGTTAGAAGAATTTAAGAAAGAATAAGTCATGATGAAATCGCTCCAGCCTGATGCATGATGATCAAGGTGACTCCTGATTAAAATACGCCCATTTTGAATAAAATATAAACAACTATTAATAAAACAAATCCTGATAGAATAGTTAATCCAACAATTCCTCCTGGAACAAAAATACAACTTTTTTTAAACAAATAAGTTTTTCCTTCTGATTTCACATATATTTTTACGTCCTTATATCCGATATCTAACAAATCTAATTTAATTTTACAAGTGGTTTTTTGACAGTTGAAAGTTTTATCTCCTATCTTAATCCAAACATCATTAAAGTAGTTATCGGGATTAAAATTTGCTAAAACTACATTTACATCATTTTCTTCTCCTGATTTCAATATTAAAGGAAAATCTTCAAGTTTTACAGCAGGATTAACTACTTTAATTTCTTTTATTAAAGTTAAATCTTTAGATTTACATACTATTTTTATATTATCATTAGCCCAAATTTCTAAGTTAATATCTTGAAACTCATTTATAATTCTATTAAAGTTAAATCTTTTAACTCCATTCAATTCACCTCCATAAATTTCACAAGAAATATCAACTTTTTCATCGACCTCTGTAGGATATATATAAAGATGTAAGTAATTTATTTCAAATTTTTCCATTTGAGCAGGAGCTTCTATATTCCAAGTAAATGCCAAAACTAAAGGAATCAATAAAACCCACATAAAATTATTATTGTAGAATATAAAAAGCCGCCGGCGGGATTTGAACCCGCGACCTCCGCCTTACCAGGGCGGCGCTCTACCAACTGAGCTACGGCGGCATAAATTTTAATAGAATTTTTTATATAAGAGCAAAAACACCTATTGCTATCAATCCTAAGGCCAAAGCTAATTTTAAAAAGTAATCATAAGGCATAATACCCAATTGAGATTGAATAAATAAATATAGAGTTAAAACTGATCCCACCAATACAAGCCCTATAGAAATTAATACCACAAATAATGGTCTGTCAGAACCTTTAATTCTCTCAGTTTTCACATTATTTAATTCTATCTTTATAGCGTTAAGTGCAGTTTCAATGCTACTTACTTTATCTTCCAAGTTTGCAATTGAATCGCCATAATTCCTAAGTTCTTTTTGCACTAAATTAAAAGTTTTTGCCTTAAAATCTTCAATTTCTGATTTTAATTCATCCAATAATTCAGTCTCTACTCTTTTCACTATTTTGTTCTGAAAATCTGGTTCTTTAATTGCTTCTAAAGCTACCTCTTTCAATCTACTTTCGTAAACAGATAAAACTTCTCTTAAAGCAAATAAATAAGCATTTTCAGCTTCTTCTCTACTATAACCCATATCAATAAGTGTGGAAATAATTTCTTCTTTAGAAGATCCCTCGGCCATCATGCTTCTTATTGTTTTTGTAAGTTCCTCTATTCTACTTGGTTCCATTAGATATTAAAAATAATATATTTAATGGCAGGTGAAGGTCTTTGCATTTAAAAATTTTTTAGAAAAAATTAGAAGAAAACTTATAAAACTTGGGTTTAAAGAAGTTATAAACCCGATAATTATTCCTGAATCGGAAATTTATAAACAATATGGATGTGAAGCTCCTATAATTTTAGATAGAATATTTTATCTGGCAGGATTGCCAAGGCCAGATATTGGAATATCTAACAAATTGAAAAAAATTTTAGAAGACAAACATATAAAAATAGAAGAATTCAAAGCATTTTTGAGAGAATATAGGAAAGGAAAAATAGAATCTGATGAATTTGTTGAAGAATTAAAAAAAAAGATTTAACATAAATTATGAATTAATTTACCCACATATAAAAGAATTTTTGAATTTAACTCCAATTCCTTCAAAACTTACATTAAGATCTCA
>CAZNYH010000036.1:0-3058 GCA_964577235.1 uncultured archaeon
TAGGAACTGCAGTATTAACGTATTATAAGAAAAAAATATTAATTGATGTTTGGGAAGATGAAAGATACTTATCTTCAATTACTTTTGGAAATAAAAAATTGGGTGCTCTAATTTTAGGAGGAGGAATTTCAAAACACCATACTATCTGGTGGGCTCAATTCTCAGGTGGATTGAAATATGCTGTTTATATAACCTCTGCAATAGAGCAGGATGGAAGTTTATCAGGTGCAAAAACAAGAGAGGCAATTTCCTGGGGAAAAATCAAGAAAAATGCAAATCATGTAAATATTTGGGGAGATATAACAATAATATTACCTTTGATTTTAGGTTACTTTTTTTAATAGTATCATTTTAACAACCAAATATTTTAAGAGATTCTTCTTTAGTTTTTAGAATTGATTTTGAATACGCACTATAAAAGTAACAAACTTCTTCATAGGTAGTTTTTTACTTTAATCCAAAATCTTTTCTCCTTTTAGTTTCAAAATTAAAGAAAATAAAACTGGAAATAGAATATCGCCAAAAATAATTGCTAACAAAATTCCAGAATAAATTTCAGGAGATAATAAATTATTTTCTAAAGCTATTAAAGCTATTATTAATCCCATTTCTCCTCTAGATAACATCGATAATCCAAACAATATTCCTTGAAGTTTAGACAACCTTGTAAAAATCGAAGAAATTAATCCTCCTAATATAGGAGTTAAAGAAGCTAAAAGAATTAATAAAAAATCTAAATTGTTTACAATTTCAAATTTATACCCAACATAAACAAAGAAAAATGGACAAAGGAAGTATAAAGAAATAGGCTCTATTATTTTTACAAAATCTTTATTAAAATGATTTACAATAATTCCAGCAAAAAATGCACCTATTGCTAAACCAATATTAAATTTTTTGCACACTCCTGCAATAAATAAACATAAAAAGATACTAATTGTAAATAACAACTCATCAGAAACATTCAAAATTTTCAATATTTTTGGAAAAATTATAAACAAAAAGTAAACAAACCCTACAATAAGGATTAAATATAACATTCTAACAAGATAATCAACTGGAGAGCCTGCTTGCAGAATTAAAACAACAATACTTAAAAATAAAATTTCGAATATATCATCTACAATTGAGGCCAATAGCATCATTTGACCTAATTTTGTATTAATGGCTTTAAATTCTAACAATACTGCTGATTTGGCTCCTTTTGCAGTAACTGCCAACGCAGCTCCCAAAACTAAACAAGCAACGTCACTAAGGTTTAAAATTTTTCCTACAATAAAACCAAAAATAAAAGTAGTTCCAACGCATAAAAACATTGGAATGAAAGAATCTCTCAATGAATTTAAAATTTCCTTTAAATTTATTTCAAGACCCACTAAAAACAATAAAAATATAATCCCCAGTTCTTTTAAGAATAAAAATTCGTTTGAAATTGGAAAATTCAAGAATTTTAATATCATTCCTGCAATTATATAACCAACAATTCTAGGGCACTTTAATCTATGAGTTATTTCACCAAATATTGCAGCAATTAACAATATTAAAGCCAAATCTATCATTAAAAACATATTTATTTTAATGTACATAGACACTTCTTATAAACCAGGAAAAAAAGACGTAATATCAATAATAAAAATTTCTCCAAAAACTGAGGAGACTTTAAATGGAGTTGCAGCAGAATCTTCTATAGGAACATGGACAGATGTAAAAACAATGTTACCTGAAATATATGAACGATTAAGACCAAAAATTTATGAGATTGGAGAGTATGTAAAAATAGCATATCCTATGGAAGCATTAGACTGCCCAAATATGCCTGTATTTTTAGCAAGTGTTTGTGGAAACATTTTTGGGATGAAAATGTTAGAATCTTTAAGGGTTGAAGATATTATTTTTCCAATTGAAATGCAAAAATATTATAAAGGTCCAAAATATGGAATCGAAGGAGTAAGAAACATCTTGAAAATATATGATAGACCCTTGTGTGGAACTATTATAAAACCAAAAGTTGGTTTGCCAACTGAATTACACGCTAAAGTAGCATATGAAGCATGGAGAGGGGGAATTGATATTGTAAAAGATGATGAAAATTTGGGAAGTCAATCTTTTAACAAATTTGAAGATAGATTATATAAAACTCTTGAATATAAAGATAAAGCAGAAGAAGAAACAGGAGAGAAAAAAATTTATATGATAAATGTTTCTGCTCCTTATAAGGAAATGATTAGAAGAGTTCAATTAGTAGAAGATTCTGGAAATGAATATATCATGGTAGATGTAGTTTGTTGTGGTTTTTCAGCAGTTCAATCTTTAAGAGAAGAAGACTTCAATTTAGTTATTCATGCTCATAGAGCAATGCATGCCGCAATTACAAGAAGTAAAGATTTCGGAATTTCTATGCTTACATTAGCAAAAATATTTAGACTTTTAGGTGTTGATCAATTACATATTGGAACAATTGTAGGAAAAATGGAAGGTCAAAAAGAAGAAGTTTTAATGATTAGAGATACAATTACTAGTCAAAAATGTGAAGAATTTGGAGAGATTCAAGAATGGATTTTAAAACCAGTCTTTCCTGTGGCATCTGGGGGTTTGCATCCAGGTATGGTTCCAAAACTTTATGAATATTTCGGGAAAGATGTAATTTTACAATTTGGAGGAGGAGTTCATGGGCATCCAAAAGGAACATATTATGGAGCAAAAGCCGTAAGAGATGCAATAGAAGCAACAATTAAAGGAATTTCTTTAGAAGAATATGACAGCGAAGAATTAAAATTAGCATTAGAAAAATGGAAATTTGTGAAATTTTAGCTTTTTTCTCTTAAAAATATGTTGAGTTAGTGAAAATTCTAATATTATATTTTATATTAAATTAATGGATAAAACAGCATACGACAGAAGCCCATTCATATTTAGTCCAGATGGAAGAATTCACCAAATAGAATATGCTCAAGAAGCTGCAAAAAGAGGAAGTACAATAATTGGAATAACTTACGAAGATGGTGTTATATTATGGGCAGATAAAACTCCGGCTAATCCTTTGATAGATACAAAAGAA
>CAZNYH010000037.1:0-1710 GCA_964577235.1 uncultured archaeon
TGCTGCTAAAATACATGTTTCTAATAGGTCTAATAAAGTAGGAATGTATAAATATCCTTGAGATATTTCTTTTGAAGATTCTAAATCAACTTCAATTCTTCCAATTTTGCCTTTTTGTTGTAATTCTTTTAGATTTAAATCTTTAAAGTATCCTTCCATCATTGTAAATATTGTCCCTATCACATCAGTAACAGAAATTTTTCCATTCACAGTAAATCTAACTACAATTACATACTTTGGATAATCTATATACACTTTCATTAATAATTATTAATAATATATCACATTACGTAGTATTGATGGTTATAAAATAATCTTTTAAACAAAATAATTAGTTATCTAATTAAAATTTATGAAAGAGGCTTTATTTTATGATGATTCTTGCTATTTATGTGAAAGAAGATGCAAAATTCCTGAAGGTGGAAAAGGTTTCTGCAAATGTAGAAAAAAAGTAAATGGAAAAGTGTATACTTTAACCTATGGTAAAGTTGTTGCAATAAATGAAGATCCTATTGAAAAAAAACCATTATACCATTTTTTACCAGGATCTTATACTTTGTCAATAGCAACACCTGGATGTAACTTTAGATGCTTGTATTGTCAAAACTGGACAATATCTCAAGTAGATGTAGAAAATTTAAATTTACCAGAAGTTCCACCAGAAAATATAAAAACAGATTTGCCGTCAATTTCATATACATATACTGAACCTACTGTGTTTTATGAATATGCAAAAGATGTGGCAAAATATAATAAAGATAAATACCATATTTTTGTGACAAATGGATATTTTACTTTGGATTTAATTAAGGACATGAATTGGGTAGATGCATTCAACATTGATTTAAAAGGAGATAATGAATTTTATGAAAAAGTATGTAAAGCCCCAAAAGGATATGATATAGTTATTAGGAATATTAAAGAATTGTTTAAAACAAAACATGTAGAAGTTTCAGTATTGATAATTCCTGGTTATCATGATGAATATTTTATTGAAAAAATATGTAAAGATTTGCCAAAAGATATTCCATTACATTTAAATGCATTTCATCCAGATTATAAAATGACTGATGTACCTCCAACTCCTAAGGAAACTTTAATAAAATATAGAAAATTGGCATTGGATTTGGGTATGAAATATGTATATTGTGGTAATATTTTTGATATTGAGAGTAATACCACCTACTGTCCAAATTGTGGAAGAAAATTAATAGTAAGAGAATTTTTTTCTGTGATTGAAAATAATGTGGAAAATGGTGCTTGCAAATTCTGTGGAGAAAAAATATATATTACCTAGAAAGTTCTTCTGAAATTTTTTCCCACTTTTCAATATCTTCTTTAGTTAATGTTGGTTTAATAGATTTTAATGCTTCTTCAAAGTGTTTTTTCTTAACTTTGACATCTTTGATTTTTTTGCTTATTGCTTCTTTTAATGCTAACAATCCTGCTCTTCTACAAATAGCCTCGATATCTGCTCCAGTATATCCTTCTGTTCTTTTTGCCAATTCCTTTAAATCAACATCTTTATCAAGCGGCATATTTCTTGTATGAACTCTGAATATTTCTTCTCTTTCTTTTTCGTTTGGTGGTCTAACATAAACTAATCTTTCAAATCTACCTGGTCTCAGTAAAGCAGGATCAATCATGTCAGGTCTATTTGTAGCTCCGATAACTACGACATCTTTGATTTCTGAAATTCCATCCATTTCA
>CAZNYH010000038.1:0-2627 GCA_964577235.1 uncultured archaeon
TTGCTTTGTCTAATTATAGAATGATTCAAAGATTTACTGAGTATAAAGCAAATTGGGATGGTATAGAGGTCATTTATGTAAGTCCTCATAAAACCTCATCTATTTGTCCTTTTTGCTCCGATGACGGGGCCCTAAATACCCATCAGGGGCGAGAATTATACTGCGATAACTGTGGTATTTTGATTGACAGAGATGTTTTGGCCACTTTTAACTTGCTAAGAAAATACCTGAAATGCGGTGTAAATAAATCGCTGATGAGTCGGAGTATTTTGACAGGCAAAGGAATACTCCGAGGAGGTTGGAAAGCCGAAATTTCTATGAGTTGACGAGGGAAACTGAGGTTGCACACTAATATAGTGTGCAACGTGATAATATAAAATTATGGATGAAAAAGATATAAAAATTATAGAGTTTTTAATTGATAATTCAAGAATTTCGCGGACAAAAATTGGAAAATCATTAAGAATTACTGAAACAGCAGTACGAAAGAGAATAAAAAAATTAGAGAAAGATAATATAATTTTGAAATATACTACAATTATCAATTTCAAAAATATAGAGTTAATAGGTTCTTTTACTGGAATTGATGTAAATCCAGAAGATTTACTTAATATATTGGCTAACTTACAAGAGATATCTGAAATAAAAAATATATATTTGACAACAGGAGATCACACGATAATGGTTTATATTTTTGCCAAAAATTTAGAAGAGTTAAAGCGAATTCATGAAACTATTTCCAGAATAAAAGGAGTTAAGCGTGTTTGTCCATCAATAATAATCGAAACTATTAAATAATCACGTATTAGAAGATTATAAATTAATGTGCATAACTTGTTAATTTAATGAAAATGATTAAAATATGTAATAAATCTTTGCTATTATTTCCCACAGTTTACGAGCCACATTTAGATTCTTTTATGTTTTTAAAACATCTAAAACCTTGTAAAAAGCACTTAGATATAGGGTGTGGTAGTGGAATTTTATGCGTATTTTCAAAGGCGAAAATAATTCATGGAGTAGATATTAATCCTTATGCTTTGATCTGCTCGAGGATAAACTGTTTAATAAACAACATAAATGCTAAAATATACTACTCTAATTTATTTAGTGAAGTATATGAGAAATTTGACTTGATAACTTTTAACGCCCCTTATTTGAATGAAGGATTTGAAGGGTATGAAGGTTTAAATTATTACTATGATAAAATTTTTGAAAGATTTTTGGATGAGGTTTGGGATTTTTTGAATCCAAATGGAATTTGCTTGTTTACTACCACTAAGGAGGGATTTGATTATGTAGATTATTTAGTGTTTGAAAAAGAAAAAGTATATTTGGGTTATATCAAGAAATCAACTTAATAACCACAGTATCCAAATCTCCATATTTAACGTTGTAAATTTTTTCAATTTCAAAATTTGAATTTGAGATTAAATTAAATAATAAATCTTTTTCAGAAGTAATTAAAACTAATTTTTTACAATTGATTTTCAACAAACTTTTATAAATTCCTTTTAAAATTTTTTTGCTGCCTATTCTTAATCCAAAAGGAGGGTTTGTAATTACAATATCACTCTCTAAGTGCATTTTTGTAATATCACCTTGAATAAATTTTATTGTATCTACTACTCCGATCACAGAGGCATTTAATTTAGCTCCTTCTATATGTTTCTTAAATTTTTCAATTCCTATCAGATTAAATTTCTCTTTATTTTCTTTAATAGTTTTTTTAAAACTTTCAAAATCTAAGTCAAAAATTTTTTCAAAAGCGAATTTCCTTAATTTTCCAGGAGGTATGTTTCTTCCTATCATCACACATTCTATTAAAATTGTCCCACTTCCGCATAGAGGGTCAAGAACTTCTTCCTTGTTCCATTTTGAAATATAAATTAAAGAAGATGCTATACAAGGGTTTAAAGGAGCTGGATGTTGATATTTTCGATATCTTCTTTTATGTAGAGACTCTCCTGAGAGATCTACTCCAACATATAGTTTATTTTCTATTAATTCTGTTCTGATTACAACATCTGGATTGTCTAAATTAACTTTTAATCTTGTTTTTTTAGCATCATAATATGAATCAACGACTGCTTTACCTGCAACTCGTCCAATATCAATTGAAGTAAAATTATGATTTCCAATCCTTAAAGGTTTTACAGCAAAAGTACCTTTTATAAATCCAAAGTCTATTTCCTTAACTTCTTTATAAATTTCTTCTAAATTCTTCACTTCACATTCTTTTAGCATCCAAACTACTCTCTCAAAAGTTCTTCCTAAGTAATTTAATTTCATAATCAAACTTTCATTTCCTTCTAAAATTATTTTTCCATGTCTCAATGATAATATTTTACCTCCTAATTTCTCTATTTCTTGCTTTGATACTTCTTCTAATCCAGGTATTGTATTTACCCAAAATTTCATATAATTTTTAATTCCCAAATTTCTTTTAAATTATTATCTAAAATCTTTACTTTAATTTCTTTTTTGATTCCTTTTGTTGTTAAAATCTCTTTTACTTTTTCACTTATTTTTTCTTTATACTCTTCAGCGAATTGTTTTAATTTTTTCTCATCTGATTTTGCTATTAACCACAATTCATCAGGAATTTTGTTATTTTTTACTCCATA
>CAZNYH010000039.1:0-4060 GCA_964577235.1 uncultured archaeon
TTTTCTTACTATATGGTAAACATTAGAGTATTTCAAAGATAATTCTTTGTGCTTGTTAAAAATCTTTTCATCGTCAGAATCATCGATAATATAAATGTTTATAAGTTCTTTCGGATAATCAGAGTTTAGAATTGAGTTTACACAATTAGTACAATCATCATTATATGTTGGAATTAAAACAGCAAGTTTTTTGTTTTGGATTTTTTTGTAATCGGGCTTTGAATTTGCTAATATTGAAGCAATATAGACAATTGAAATCCAAATTGAATAAATACAAAATAAAGTAGCTGATAAGTACCCCAACAATATTAGTAAGTCCATTAATTATAAATTTCGTTAGAGTATTATTAACATTTAAAAATTAATGCTACTGGAATTACATTTTCATACCAACAATTCTCCATGTAGTAATTTAACGTTAAATAAAGCAATCAAATATTTAAAAAAATTCGGTTATGAGGGTGTTTTTATAACAGATCACGACAAAATAACTTTAAAAAAAGAAAAAGAAATAGAAGGAATTATATTTTTTCCAGGTGTTGAAATCACTACGAAAGAAAGATTTCATGTGTTGGGATTACACATCACAGAACTTCCTAAAGAAAAAGATTTAGAATCTGTTTTAGAATTTGTTAAAGAGTCTGGTGGTATTTCGATATTAGCGCATCCATTTGGAAAAACTCACGATTTATTTTTACCCTCTCCAGAAAAATACTTAAACATTTTAAAGAAATATAATGTAAAAATAGAAGTATTTAACGCTAGATGTTTGGATGTAGAAAATCATAGAGCTTTAAACTTTGCTAAAAAATATAGTTTTGAGTTTTCGTATGGAGGAGATGTTCACTTCAATTTCGAAATAGGAAATTGTATTGTAGATGCAAATCCTGAAAAGTTGGATAAGATAATTCCTGTGAAATTATCAAATGAAAGGTTTTTAAGTCTCATAAAAGGTCATATTTATTCAAATATTTTACACTTATTAAATCACTTTAAGTAATTATTTTTATGGAAGAAGAGAAATTAAAATTGCCAGATAAATCCAAAAATGAAATGTTTGCATACATTGTCGAAAAAACAGGAGGAGGAAAATTAAGAGTAGTTTGTGAAGATGGTAAATTAAGACTAGCTAGAATTCCAAAAAAGTTTAAAAAATTAATTTGGAAATATTATTTAAGAGAAGGAGATTATATAATAGTTCAACCATGGGAAGTTCAAGGTGACCGATTTTGTGATGTTGTTTATAAGTATTCCGAAACAGAAATACAAAGACTAAAAGAAGAAGGAGTTTTACCTGATTTGGAGAGTAAAATTCCCGAAATTGGATTTTTGGATTAGATTTAAAAAAGTTTTTACCGCTACCTCTGAATAATTGCAACCACCTATTGCTTTATGCCCTCCTCCTCCAAAATTTTTACAAAATTCTCCAATATTTATAGGACATTGTTCTTTTCTAAATACATTCCACCCAAATAGAACTTCTTCAAAGTCTTTAATTAAAATATATCCATCTACATCATCTTCCAAGGAAATCAACATTTTATCAAAATTTTTGATTTTTTCTTTATCTACATAATAAATTCCTATAGTATAGTCTCCAACTATTTTAAATTCTTTTTTAATTGTCTTGAAGACTTCATATTTCTTTTTAATATTTTCTCGCGCTTTTTCATAAATGAAATCAGGAAATTTTTTAGTTTCTAAATACTCTCTAGCAATAATATAATATCTAAATAATTCGTGAGAATTTCTAGGTATTACAGCACAAAAATTCATCAAATCACTTTTATAAATTCCATATTCTAAAATAAAGTCTTCTCTCTTAAAATTCGCACTATCAATTTTATTAATTTCTTCAATAATATCTTTCAATCCTTCTTCTTTTGAGAAAAGATTGTAAACGATTTCGGCACAAGACTGTTTTTCTTCTACATAAATTCCTGGCCAATTTTTTGTTCCTAAATATTCATTTGAAATATGGTGATCAATATTATAAAATTCTTTACTTGGGGAAGGTAAATCTAAGAATATAACTTTTCCATTATAATGTTTTTCCCACAATTTACACAAATAAATCCAATAATCTTTATTGTTTCTTATTTCTTGAGGTTCTGCAAAACCAATTAAAATACTTTCATTATATTTTTCAAAAATTGCTGCTGAAAAAATTCCATCTAAATCTTGATGGGTAACAACCAAATATTTCATTAGATATTTATGAAAAAACTTAAAAAGAAAGTCGCTTTGAGGAGAATTTATCATTTACTGAATTGTTGTAAGAAATATTATAATCATCCTATATTAAAAGAATATGTTCCATTATGGATAGAATTGATAAAAAAATTATGTATGAAAGCAAGAATTCCAATAAGAAAATTTAAAAATTATTTTTGTAAAAAATGCAATAACTTCTTTGTTCTAGGAGAGACTTGTGAAATAAGGATTATTAAAAAGAAACCTTATATAATTTGCAAGTGTGGTAAAAAGTGGGAAATAAATAATATATTTTATTATAAATAACTCTTTTTATGAAAAGGTTGAAAGAAATATTGAAAGAATTTTTCGATGATGTCAAATGTGAAATTATATGTTATCTATGGAACGAAGAATATGTAAACGATTTTAACTTAGCTTTGGATTTAGGGTTAAAGCCTGCTTTAGTGAGAAGAACTCTGAATGAAATCTATTTGGATGGATATTTAGAATATAAAACAAAAAGGGAAGGAAAATTAATTTGCGTTGAGTGGATGTTAAATAAAGGATTATTTGTAAAAAAAATGATTAAAAATTTGGAAAATAAAAAGGCAGAGTATAGTATGATATTAGAAAGAGAAGATGTTTATTATTGTCCTAAATGTTATTTCTATGAAAATCCTTTTAATTCTTATGATTATGGATTTTTATGTCCAAAGTGTGAATATCAGTCGACTTTAATATATTATGACAAGAATTTTGAAAGTTATTTAAAAAATAAAATCTCAAAAATTAAAAAATATATTAAATATTTAGAAAGATATAAATAGGCCCGGACCGGGATTCGAACCCGGACCTCGGGATCCACAGTCCCGCGTGCTGCCATTACACTATCCGGGCCATTAATATTAAGAAACAATATTAAATAAATAATTGTTCAAATATTTTTAATGTTTAGGAAAGAGATATTTATAGGAGTTTTAATAATTTTGATATGTGTTAGTTTACTAATATTACTTATATCTAAAAAAGAAGGTGGTAAAATGAAAGTTTTAATGATAGTGGCTCCTGGTAACTTTAGAGATGAAGAACTTTTTGAACCAAAAAAGATTTTAGAAGAAAATGGAGTTGAGGTAGTAGTTGCATCAATAAAAGAAGGCAAATTTACTGGGATGTTAGGAGGAAAAATTTATGCTAAAAGTTTAGATGATGTTAATTTGGAAGAATTTGATGGTGTTATTTTGGTTGGAGGTACTGGAGTTATAGAAAATAATTTATTTGAAAACGAGAAGATTCATGAAGTTGTGAGATACTTCTATGAAAATGGGAAAGTTGTTGGTGCGGAATGTGTTTCACCTGCGATATTAGCAAAATCCGGAATTTTAAATGGAAAGAAAGCAACTGTTTGGAAAGATGAGAAATTTATTAATATGTTAAAAGAAGGTGGAGCAGAATATGTTGAAGAAAACGTTGTTGTTGATGGAAAAATAATTACAGGCGCAGGACCTTTTGCAGCCAAAGAATTTGGAGAAAAATATTTGGAATTATTAGGAAAATAGAATTTGAATTTCTTACCTAATTTCTTCAAGTAATTCTTTAATGGTTTTTCCTCTCATAGATTCTAATATTCCTTCAACATATATTTTATCTTCTTCTGTTATAATTTGGAGCGAATGTACTTCACGTAAAATATTATTATACAATTCACCGTCTATTTTTATATTTAGATAGTCTTCTTCCTTGCATAACTTTATAGCTAACCCTATTAGCCATGATTTTAATGTGTCTACTTCTACATCCATCATATCTATAGGTTCATTTCTTTCAGATGCATCTTTAACACCTTTTGTTAATAAATATCCCCATA
>CAZNYH010000040.1:0-5424 GCA_964577235.1 uncultured archaeon
ACATATATAAAGTTTTGACTGCAAGCTTCTTAGTAAACCCAAGTAATTACAATCGATTTTGTTGATATCTACAGAAAGATTGTCTGTTCTTATTTGATTACGATATTTCTTTGAGATTTCTTTGTAATACTTAGAACAAAAGTTCTCTAATGATTTTATGTGTTCTTGATTAGCTATTTTGATAGTTTCCTCAGCAACACTTAGAAAAGTATTGATATAATTTCTTAGTTCTTTTAGTTGTCCTTTAGTGATTGGTGCTTTGATTTTTAGTGTTTTAATAGAAGGCATAATTTTATCAGTAAATAGTTTAATAAATTGTTTAACTAATATAATTAGTGTGCAACCTAATTAATTTAATGATAAAAGTAAAACTTTTTGGGGACTATTGGTATGTAAAAGATTTGGTAGAAAAATCTAAACGAGTGAAATATAGAATTTCAAAAAAATCGATAACTTTTTATTTCTCTGATCCAAAAATTGCAAAAGCAGTATTAAATTCAATTTTTGATATAGAATATTGCTTAAATAATATTAAATTATGATACGATTTCCTTATGTAGCAGGAATGTTTTATCCGGAAGATCCAAATCTTTTAAGAGCACTTATAAATAATTTAATAGAAGAAAACAAAAAGCCGTATGTTTGTGAAGGTATAATATCTCCCCATGCTGGATATATTTATTGTGGAAACGCAATGGGGGCTGTTTACTCAACTTTAAAACAAAATGATATTGTCGTTATTTTAGCTCCAAGTCATAGATACTTTTTAGAGTGGAATGTAATTTATGATTCAGGAGCCTGGATAACTCCTTTAGGAAGGATTGAAATTTCTGATTTAGCTCAAGAATTAACTGATGTTTGTGAAATAAATTATAAAGTATTTTTAGAAGAACACTCGATTGAAGTTCAATTGCCATTTTTACAAGTTGTAAATCCAGATTGTAAGATAATTCCAATCCACGTTGGAATGAATTATGAGGCTTGCGAGAAATTAGGCAAAAAACTTTATGAGTTAAGTAAAAAATATAACTTCTCAATAGTTAGTTCATCCGATTTTTCTCACTATCTTCCAGTAGAAATCGCAAATAAAATAGATAATGAGGCTTTATCTTTTATAATAAGTTTAGATCCATATGGATTTTTTGAATATGCTAAAAATACCTCTATTTGTGGATTTCATGCAATAACAGCACAATTAATTTATCAAAAACAAAAAGGAAATAAACCAATAGTTTTACATAAATCCCACAGTGGAGAAGTAGAACCAATGGAAAATGTAGTAACATATATAGGTATCGGATTTATTAGTTAATCATTTCAAATTATAAATTAGTGTTTTAATTTTTTAATGAGACTCATATTGTTTTTGCTTTTGTTGTTGGCTTTTTGTGATGGAATTGCATTAGAAATTGAAGACATAAAAGTTAACCAATTAAATTATGTTAAAGGAAATTGGTACCAATATGCCATAATAGATTACAACAATGAAAAAGAATACTTGATAATTGGATTTTTAATTCCGAAAATAGGATACTATCCAGAAAACGAAAGTAGAGTAATTGGATATTTAGGATATAGAATATTCAATTTAACCCCAAACCCATATGATTATAAAATAGACAAAAATTTCCTATGGTTAATTCCTATTTGTGGGAAAAACATAAAAATAGACGCTATAGCAGTTTCTCCTCCTTTCAAATCAAGCGTTTACGAAGAATATGAATATTTTAAAGAAAGTTTGGCAAAATCTTTGCTATTTTATTATTCTCCTCCTATTGGAATTATATATGATAGTTTATCAAAGTATAAACCAATAGCAGCAGCAGAAAACTATCCAGGATATAGAACAATCCAAAAAGTCAAAAAATATGGTTTGGAAGTTGAGTTAATAGAAATTACTGACAAAGAAAAATTTTCTGAGTTTCTAAGGAAATATAAGTATCCCGAAAAAGTTTTAGAAGAGATTAAGAAGTATAATTGTAATTTTATTTTGGCAAAATTTGATGGAAATGAATTACCAATTCTGGTTGGGAGAGGCATCATATATTATGTTCCAGGAATTTATGTAGAATTTGAAACTGAAAAACCTTGGTTTCCAACAAAATTGACAAAATTGATGGGGATTGATGAAATTTATGTTTACACAAACAATTTGGTTCCAAATTCAGAATATAAGTTCAACTATTTAGTTGAGTTTGATTATAATAATGTGAAAGCAAATGCTTTATTAACTATCAAAACAGGAGAGGATGTTACATTTAAAAAATATGATTTTGAGTCAATGAAGAATGAATTAAAATCCAAAATAGAATATGCAAAAAGTTTAGGTGAAGTGTTTACTTTTGGAGCTTTTGTATTTTATCTTGCATTATTGGCAAGAATATTTCTAAGCGAGTTTAGAGCAGGTATTTTACTTTTTGGATCAACTTTTGGTTTAATTCTTGGAGTTATGGTATTAATAGGAATTACTATTATTTTGCATATAATTTCAGAACAATTATTCGATTTATATTATCAATCATATAATTCAATATATCTCGAAATACGAAATATAATAAACAACGATTTGGTCGGGATATTTATGTTTGTTTGTTTTGTGATAATACTAATTCTATTTTCTGTACTGGACATAATAGTGAAACTAGTGTGTATATATTATGTAATAAAAGACTTTTTTGAAAGCAAAAATATTTTACCAAGTTTAATAGTAATAGTTTTAGCAGTTATACCAATAGTTTTATTTGCTTTGTACTAAACTTCTTAATAATTTGTCTAGTTCTATTTTTGCTAAGCAAATATATTTGTCTCCAGCTCCGTAATAAACATATAATTCTTCATCCATAACTATCGCTCCAGTAGGCATAATAATTCCAATTCCACTTTCAGAAAATTCATATTGAACCTCTGGAATTAACAAGGGTTTTGAAATTTTTAATACTTTATGTGGTTTCTCGTAATCTAGTAAAATAGCCCTCATATAAAAGGGCTTGTAAGGGCCTTCTACCCATGGTATTATCATTAACCAACCTTCGTCTGTTAATATAGGTTGTGTACCTACTTCTACATATTCTTGAGGAGGAACTGCTCTTAAAACAATTAAGTTGTTTTCTCTGTAATAGTAATCATAATGATTTTGCCAAGTTGATGGATTTAATAAATCATCAATTTCATCAAAATAAGCAATGGCTACTCTTGAAGGAGGATATTCTGGGTTTAAAGTGAATATTACTGCAATTTTGTCGTTTATTCTTTCTGGAAATATAGTTGCAGCTTTGGCATTAAATGGACAAATTATCCCTTTTTTCTCATAATTTTTAAAATCCTCTGTAATTGCTAAAGCTAATTTAACTGCTTCTTTTTGTGGAGGCCAATCTGAGATAGCAGTATAAAAAATATAGTATTTTCCTTCAAAATAGCAAACTCTTGGATCTTCGCACCCATACGCCTCATAATAATATTCAGGCCCAAAAAACAAGTTTCTATCTTCAAAATGAATTCCATCATAACTATAACAAATGCCTATAGAGGAAATGTTAATATGCTCTCCAAACGATTTGTGAATCGGATTAGATATGGCTCTATAAAGCATAATTATTTTTTCTCCTTTTTTTACGACGGATGGGTTTAATACTGCGCAACCTTCCCAAAATCTTTTTACATCTGGCTTTAATATTGGATTTTCCAATGCTCTTCTCATCATTAATTAATTCTTTTAATAAATTTATTTCTAAGGTTGCAACTCCGACAAAATAATCAGATGCTCCGTAATAGACTAAAATTTTGTCTTTTATTTTTACAGCTCCAGTTGCATAAACAACATTTGGTTTTGCTCTCTCGTATAATTCATACCAAGTTTCTGGTTGTAATAAGGGTTCTTCACACCTAAATAATATTTTTTCAGGATTTTTCTTGTCTAGAACCATTATTCCAACTTTGTATCGATATCCGTCATTTACCTTAAACATTTCAGGAGTATAACCTAGTTTATAAAATTCATCATCCCATCCTGAAACTCCTCCGTATATAAATACCCATCCAAAGTTTGTTTCGATTGGAGGAGCTCCTGGAATAACTTTTCTGCTATCCCATTTATCGGGTCTGATTTTTATCATTGGTTTTCCAAATAAAATTCTACCATTCCAAAATTCATCCAAATTTTTTATATAATCTCCCCATATATGTGGAAATATCCTATGAAATGCTAAATATTTTCCGTTTATTTTTCTTGGAAATATAATTCCAGATTTGCTTATAATTTTCCTAGGAGATATTACCACGGGTTTTTCCCAGCAATCCCATCTTTCTTTTAAAAAGTCATTTACTTTTATCTTAGAAATAGCAACACAAGGTAATTCAACTCCATTAAATGCAACATAGGTCAAGTAAATTTCTCCATCTATTATGGTTGCTCTTGGATCTTCAACTCCAAAATAACTAAATCCAGAGATGTATTTGTACTTAACTTTCAAATGTTTTGTACTTTTAATAGGATTTATTTCTCCATTATATGCTGGATGTACTTCAAATGATTCTCTTGGCAAATAAATAGGATAATCTAATCTGTCTAAAATTTCATACCCATCTGAAATTGCCAATCCTAATGTTGAGATATTATTTTTAGAAATTTGTCTGTAAATTATGTAAACTTTTTTTCCTATTTTTATGGCGGCTGGGTTAAAAGTTCCATTATACTCCCATTCGTTTATAGGTGCTATTATTGGGTTGTTAAAATATCGTTCCATGAGATATTTATGTTTATTGATTTATTTTTATAAATTAGTTTAATTCTATAAGGCTATAATCTCCAATTTAAATTATGCGACAATTCATCGTAATTTTTCAAAATCCTTTACCAGATAAAATAAATCTAAAAGATTTACCTGGATCTGGAAGATTGGATATGGTTGGAAGAATTGTAAATTCAGCATTTTGGTTATCTCATGATATTAGAAGAAATGTAAAATTGCATCTAATTTGGCCAAACATTTATATAAGATTTGAAGGAAATAGAATGAGAAAAGTTTCGCCAGATGAGAGAAATATTGCAATATTTATAAAAAAAGCAAAAGAAAATTTAAGAAATTATGAATATGAATTTCATCCTGGGATTTTTGTAGGTAAAAAAACTTTAAAAGAAGTGCTGGATTCATTAAACGATAAAATTTATTTATTAACAGAAGATGGAAAAGAAATTAAATTTTCAGAAGGAGCATTTATTTTAGGGGATCACAAAGGATTTAAAAATGAGGATTTAAAAATAATTGAAAAATACAATCCAACAAAAATATCTTTGGGAAGAAAAAGTTATTTAACGAGTCATTGTATAGTGATTGTAAATTACTTGTTGGATTTGTGGACCCGCGGGGATTTGAACCCCGGACCTCCGCCTTGCGAGGGCGGCGCTCTACCAACTGAGCTACGGGC
>CAZNYH010000041.1:0-14767 GCA_964577235.1 uncultured archaeon
ATATTAGATATCGATATCGACTCAAAAATCATTTTTTTCTCCAGTAAAGATGAATTTCCTATTATTAGAGATATTTTAAGACATTTAAAAGACTTAAAAAGATTTTCACGAGAGGATAGAAAAACAATATTATTAGCTTTGGTTTCACAGCCTAAAAAAATACTAGAAGAAATACTTAAATTTCTTGAAACTGAAAATGGAAATGAAATTGACATGGTTTATGAAATATTTAGACTATTAAAACTGAAAGGAAAAACTAAATACTTGGACTTTTCAATATTTAGGAAGTATAAAATAGAAATTATTGCGGAAAAATTTAAAATTTCTTATGAAATTGTAAATAAAATTCTTAAAGATTTTTACCTTTTAGATGAAATTTCAACCGCAAGTTTAAATAAAATTTTAAATTACATAGATGAGAATTTTCCTAGATTTTCAGGTGAAGAGAAAGTAAAAATGATAAAACTTTTACCACTTTTCCCAGAAATTGAACGTTTAAAATATGATGTTAAGTCGTTTGATGAACTTTTATCGTTACTTAAAACTACAAAAATTGACACTTTCGATTATTTTGAAAAAATATTTAAAGAATTAGATCTTCTTTAAAATTTTATGGATATTTGCTTGATAGAACCTCATTATCCTGGAAATGCTGGAAGAATTTTAAGAACTTGTATAAATTTTGGAATAAAAAAATTAATATTTTATAAACCTAAGTTTTCTTTAGATGATTTAGAATTTATAAAATCTTCTGCAAATGCCATAAAGTTTAAGCATATTATTTCAATAGAAAATTCCCTGAATTTCTTGAAAAAATATTCACTAATTGTAGGTACTTCTTGTAAAAGAAAAGAAAAAGATTATTATAAAAGAACAATTAGTTTGGAAACTTTTATCAAAAAAGGATTTCCAGAAAATACTGTTGTTTTATTCGGAAGAGAACCTTCTGGGTTAAAAAAATCAGAAATCAACTTATGTGATTATCTAGTTTACATTCCAACTTCAGAAGAGTATCCTTCATTAAATTTATCCATATCTGTTGGAATTTTTTTATATCGAGTATTTGTTTCAAACAAAGAAGAAAAAGCAAATTGGAGTCGAAAAAAATTCGAATATTTATTAAAGATTTCAAAACATATTATTAAAAACAAATTTAAAAATTGGAATGAAGTGTATAAAAGGTTTAAAAGGATTATAACTTCAGGAGTAAAAGATGAAATTGATATAAACATTTTAATAGGTTTGTTAAAGTCATAGTGTGGGGGCGGACCAAGCCGAATCCTATTTCATCGGCTCTCCCGGAACCCCCACATAATATACTATGAATAATTTTTAATGATATTTTCAGAAAGTCAATTAAATGAGATTGTAGATTCTATAATAACAAGAGCAGAAATCCCTATGAAATACGAGTATATGCTAAAACAAGGTGCTGATTCTTGGAAAAAAATCTCAGAGGAGAGGATGGAAGTAAAGGATAAAACTTATTCTTTAACATATTGGGAAATAGAACAAGTAAAAGGAGCCGTTAACCATGTATTATATGAGTTAAAAGAATGTAAAGAAATTAATTTAATAGATTTAGGCTGTGGTACGGGAGAACCTGCATTTGAGATTGCAAAATATTTAGAAAAAGAAGGAATATCAGTTAGATATATTCCTGTTGATATTAGTAGTGAGTTATTAATAGAATCTTCTAAATTGTTTAAAAAAGAAGGATTTGAAATTTATCCTATTCATTTAGATTTTGATTCACAGCCAATAAGACCACAAATTGAAAAATATAAAGAAATTCCTTCATTTTATCTTTTATTAGGAAATACTCTTGGCAACCATTCAAACGAAATTAAAATTTTAGTAAATATTAGAGAATCTATGAGTATCAATGACTACTTATTTGTCGGGTTATACATGTATTATCCTTTTAAACTCTACTCTCAAATAGAAAGATATAAAGAGGACAAACATAATGAACAATTATTAACAGCAGTTATTAAAGAATTTGGCATTGAAAATTATGAATTTTCTCTCGAATGGTATGAACAAGAAAAATTAATTATAGCGAAAATAACAATGCAAGAAAATACAAAAATAAATATAAAAGATAAAGTGTTAGAGTTTAATAAAGGAGATGTTTTAATTGTTGGAAGGTCAAAGAGATATACTGAAGACAATATAGTAAATTTAGCTACAAACTCAGGAGTAAGGATTGTAGATTTTTCTGTAAGTAAAAACAATTTAGTAAGTGTTTTGACAGCAACTCCTAGGAGGTGGGTTTAATTAAATTTTCAACAATTTCATATATCTCTTCAACAATCTCATAAGTGTTTCTATTAGCATCTACATAAATTATATTAAACTCTCTTGTTAGAAATTCTGGTAAATTTTTCCAAATTTTTATTTGTTTTTCCAAAATTTCTTTTTTCTCAAAAATGTCAAAATCTCTTATTTCTTTTCTTTTTAACAAATCGTCCAAATTATCACTAATTAGAACAAAAATTACATCTGGGATGTTTTTATTATATTTATTTATCTCTCTTAACCAATTTAAGTCAACACCTTGAATTAAACCTTGATACACATAAAACGATAATATTGATCTATCCTGAACTATAATTTTTTTGTTATTTTTAATCACTCTTTCATAATGATAAAGATGGTCCGCAGCATAAATTAATGCCACTACTTCTGGAGGAATGTGATCTTTAGAATTTCTTATTATTTTAGTTAGGACTCCTGTAATTAGTTCACTTGGGAGTTGAGTTTTTTCAACTGAATATTTTTTTCTTAATTTTTCTACAAGTAGATTAACAACTGTTGTTTTTCCGATTAAGTCAGGACCTTCTACTGCAACAATCATTAAAATTTAAAATTTGTTAAAAATATTATGTATGCGGTGTATGGGTCAACTAAAAATTTAATAATAGTGCATTTTGATTGCAGAAACATATTAAAAATTTATATAAGAAATGAAGATATAAAGTTAAGAATAACTATGGAGAATATATATGAGGAACTTAAAAATTTGTTATTTGAATTGGAATATGAAGAAAAACAGAAAGACACTTTTGAAAAAGTAATTCCAAAATCTGATTTATTAAAAGAATTAATTTTTTCTTTGTCTGTATTTTTTACCTATCATACTTTACAAAAAAATGTCAAACAACTTAAAGAATATTATAGAATAAACTCTAATAAAAATGTTGTGGATGTATTTGAAAAAATCTTTTCTATTTTGGAAAAAGATATCCAATCGACTGACTTAATTGAAGATTATTTAAACAGTTTAGGATTTAAAGTTATTGGGAATATTGATAGTATTATTTTGCAAGAAACACCATCAAACCCTTGGGTATAATCCCCTTTGCCTTAAATAATCTTTCAGTTCTCCTTTAATTAAATAATTAACTTTTCTTAGTTCTTCTGTATTTTTGGCTCCAACTAAAAACATTGTGATTTTAATTTGTTCAATAATTTTTTCCAAATACTCTTTTAAGTATTTTCTTCCTTTTAAAGCACATTTTAATACTGGTAACGCAATTCCACACACTTTAGCCCCAATAACTAAACATTTTACAATTTCAATTCCATTTCTAATTCCTCCTGAGGCTATTATTTTATCAAAATAATTTTTAACCTCAAATAAAGATAGTGCTGTAGGAATTCCCCACTCACAAAATATTTTAATATTTTCATCTCTTCTTCTATAATATTCTACTTTTGCAAAAGAAGTTCCACCAGAACCTCCAACATTTATCGCATCAAAACCAATTTCTCTTAAAATTTTTGCATCTTCTTTACAAAATCCTTCTCCTACTTGCTTCGCAATAAACTCTAAATTTCCATATTTTTCCTTATAATTTTTGATTACTTCTGATATTTTATTTAAATTAGAAAAATTTTTATCACCTTCTGGCTGAATTACTTCTTGTAGTGGGTTGAAATGAAGTGAAAAAGCATGTGCGTCAATCATTTCAACACACTTTAAAATAATATCTTCATTAAATTTATTCATGACATCAACAGCTCCTAAGTTTCCTATTCTTAAAATGTCATATTCTTTTATAATTTCAAAAGATTCTGGATTTTTCAATCCTATTTTTTGGGATCCAACTTCCATTCCTATATTTAATTCTTCACAAACTTCTGCTATTGTGGAATTTATTTCTTTGGCTTTTGAAAAGCCTCCTGTAATTGCAGTGATTATTATAGGTGCATCTAATTTTCTCCCAAAAATTTTTACAGAAGTGTCAATTTCATCAAAATCTATTCCTCCAATTCCCCTATGAATTAATTCAATATCTTCCAAAAGAGTTGTTTTACTATATGTTACATCACAATATTCACAAATTAGAATATGCTCTATTTTCCTAATTTCAATATCTCTCATTATAATTTACAAAAGTTTAACAAAATTTTTTTAAGTTCGAATTTAGAACATATAAGGTATATTTTGATAAATTATTTTTTTATTATGAGACTTGGAGAAAAGGTTCCAGAGTTTGAAGTTCAAACAACAAAAGGAAAAATTAATTTTCCAAAGGATTTTGAAGGAAAGTGGATAGTTTTGTTTTCACATCCTGCTGATTTTACTCCTGTATGTACAACAGAAATGATAGCATTCCAAAAAAGATATGATAAATTTAAAGAATTAAATTGTGAATTAATAGGTTTAAGTATTGATCAAGTGTTTTCACATTTAAAGTGGATAGAATGGATTAAAGAAAAGTTTGGAGTTGAAATAGAATTTCCCATAATTGCTGATGATTTAGGAAAAGTTTCTGAATTATTTGGAATGATTCATCCAAATAAAGGTACAAACACGGTTAGGGCAGTATTTATAATTGATCCAAATGGAATTTTGAGAGCGATGTTGTATTATCCACAAGAATTGGGAAGGAATGTTGATGAAATATTGAGAATGGTTAAAGGATTACAAATCAGTGACGAATATCAAGTTGCTCTTCCAGAAAATTGGCCAAATAACGAACTAATAGGAGATAAAGTAATTATTCCTCCACCAACAGATGAAAAAACAGCAAGAGAAAGATTAGAAAAATATGAATGCTTTGATTGGTGGTTCTGTTACAAAAAATTATAATATTTTTTATGGAACTTCCTTTTGAACTTGTGGTTTCTGTCGTGCTAATGGGAATGATCTTAATGATAGGATATTATTTAATTGATAAATTTTGGAAAGGATGGATGTTTGAATCCTGGAAAACAACAGATAATGCTATTGTAAAAAAAATTGAAAGAATTGCAAACTCTGGTGATTTATCAGAAACTACTTTTCCATTAAAGTATGAAGGTTGTCCAGAATGTACACATATATTATCTTTTGAAAAAATAAACAACCAAAAATATTGTACTAAAATTTGTGGAAAATATATGAATTCTTGTTGGGTTTTAAAACATTCTGCTTTAGATCGACATAAAGAGCAAATTTTTGGATTAACTTTATGTATAAAAATAGTGTCTGAGATAAAAAATCCTGAAGGAAAAAATGAATTTGTGTTTAGAGGAATTAAAAAAATTGGATTAAAAATTTGGAAAAAAGAGGGAGATATTTGGGTATCAAAATAATTTCATAATTTCGTCGCTTGAGAATTCTTTAATGTCATTAATATCTTGTCCAAAGCAAATATAACTTATTGGAATTCCTAAATAACCTAAATTCAAAAAAATGCCTCCTTTTTCATCAACATCTAATTTTGTAATTATAGCACAATCAATTTTTATTCCCCACTCTAACAATTTTTTAGTCTTCTCATAAATCACCTTTCCAGAAGTCGCTTCACAAACATAAACATTGTAATGAGATATTCTTTGAAGTTTTTTTAATTCTTCAATCAAATTATATATATTTTCTTGCCTTCCCGCAGAATCTAAAAAAACCCATTGAATGTTTTTACTCTTGGCGTAATTAATTGTATCTAATGCTACAGAATATGGAGGACATCCATATTCTCTTGAAATTATTTTAAAATCTTTACACAATTTTTTCAATTGCTCTATACTTCCTGCTCTGAAAGTATCGCAGGCTCCAATAACTACATTTTTATAAATATTTGCTAATTTCCAAATAGTGGTAGTTTTACCTACCCCGTTTGGTCCAAAAAACAGAACTACAGTAGGTATTTCTTTTGGAACAATTTTAAATTCTTTCAAATATTTTTTCAACACTTCTTTTCCTTCTTTTTCAATTTCTTTAGAAATTTTTTCAGACACTTCTGGATGAACGTCTATTTTGCATAATTGAACTTCTAAATCTTCCCCTGCAAATGATTTTAAAGTATTTACTAATTTATTAAAAAATCCAAACATTAATACTATGAAGTTATTGTTGGATATAATTAATTATCAAGATGCTAAAGAAATAGTAAACATATTTATAGAAAATTATTCAGAAATATATAATACTTCAAAAGAAGAGGTAATAAAGATTGAAAAAGAAAACTGGGGCGAAACTTTTATTTCCCCAGAAAAGTTGTTATTATCGTTAAACAATCCTAAAAATCACATTATCATTGTCAAAAATTCTGAAATAAAAGGGTTTTGCTATTTCAAAGAATTTTATGAAGGAATTTACATAGAGGAAATTCACGTCAAAAAGAAATATCGAAATCAAGGAATTGGATCAAAAATGTTGGAATTTTTAGAAAATTTAGCAAAAAGTTTAAATAAAATTAAGTTAATAGTTGATGCTCATCCAAATGCAATTTCTTTTTACTTAAAACACGGATTTACAATTACTGAAAGAAAATATGGAATTTATACAAGATTGGAAAAAATAATATAATGAAAAAGTTAATATCTTTATTTTTAAGTTTTTTATTACTTTCACCAATATTTGCCGAATGTGTGATGATTACTCAAAAAGACAAAACATATAGAGAAATAATTAATAAACTTTCAGCAATTGGGGAAATTCAACCAACTGAAATTCAAATGAAAACAGAAGAAAAGCCAGGAGTTAAAATTAAAGAAAATGCTGCTGGAGTAAAAACATTTGAATCCGAACCAGAATATTTTATAGATGCAAGTAAATCGCCTTTTGCTGGAAAGGTTATTACAGGAGGATATGGAGAAAAATGCATTTTAGATTTTGAATATGAATTTCCAATTGGAAATGGTGATTACAATATTGGAATTTCTGGAAAAGTAAGTTACTTTGAATTAAATTGTGCAGCACCTTCGACTGAAGTTACTTCTAATAAAAACATATCAACTCAAAATACCAGTGGGTGTTATTTGAGGACTTTTCCTGGATATATGTTAGGAAGCGAATATACTGCTTTTGTTTTGAGATTTATGGATGTTGTTTTACAAATTCCTGCTGTCAAATATGCTATGGATCGACTAATAACGAGCAGATTGGTTAATAGGTCTTTTATAAAATCTTTGATATCAAGGAATGAAAATTTTAAAAAATACATAGATTTCATTGAAAAAGAATCTAAATTCTTAAAAGATTTTGGAAAATTATCTAAAGAAACTAAAAAGGAAACAGCAAATTTTTTTAAAAAGTATTTTAAATGTGTTGCTGATAAGAAAAAGTGTGGTGATTTTAAAGACTTTATAGAAGATAAACTAAATACATTAGAAGAGCAAGAAGTTAGAAACATAGCTAGTGGATTAGGAATACAAAATGCTCAAAATAAAGGACTTGATGAATTGAAAAAAGAAATACTTGACAAAATATTTGAATACAAAAACAATGAAATAGATAGAGTTAAAGACTTAAAAAATATTAGTAGTATATTAAAACTATTTGGGAAAAATAATGAGGAAAAAAGTATATTGGAAAATTTAGGAAAATCAGATTATGTTGAAAAAGTTAAAGACTTTATAAGTGATGATTCTGTAAAAAAAGCAATTGAGAAAATGAGTGAGGAAGAAAAGCAAGTATTTGACAAAATTAGAGAACATGTAATTGTTAAGAGTTTTAATAAAGATATTTCAAAAGACTATGTTGAAGATGCGTGGGATCCAAGGTACTTATGGAGAGATAAATCAATTCTATTTGCCACAACAAGAAAACCAACTGCCGGACATCAAATAACTACTTTAACATTGCAACTTCCTATTGTAGGATTTCACCCTGGAATGTATTTAGGTAATTTCACAAAAGGATTGATATTTTCTGACTATACTGGAATTTTTGTAAGTACTGAAACTTCTGGAGAATATATATTGAAAAGGAGAGACTTGGGAGAGAATCAATCTGATCTTTTTAGGAAGGGTGTTAGCAAACTAATGGAAATTCACAGAGAATTTGGAACAGCGCTAGATAGTTTATTTGTTTTAGGAGCTTCTTCACCAACTTTTGGAGGTATGCCAGAAACTGTATTTGCAGCAGGTTTACCTTTTATGATGGAATCTTCGAAAGATATATTGATAGGATATAAAACAAGAGCTCCTGTTTATATTGGAGAAAAAAATAGAATTTTAAAGAAATCTGATAATCAAACTGAAATTTTATTAATTGGAATGCCTGAAAAATTAAAGGCATTTTGGCTTCAATGGGTTCCTACTTCAAAATCAGAACTTATATTTGAGTTTAAAGATATTGATCCTTCTATAATAAAATTCCCATCTCAATTGAAAGGACTAGAAATGTGTAAAGACGCTTATGGAAATATGTTAATTGCTAAAACAATAGGAATTTGGCTACTTGAAAAGATAGTTATGGCATCATGTCCTGTATATGGTCCATTGTTGGGAATAGGATCTGGTATAGTATTAGGTAGTGCTCTCGATTATAAACTTGTAAATTGTTATTATAAAAAATCTCAATATTTCGAATCTATTGGATTTACTAAAACAGTTTCAAAAGTTGAAAGTGAAGTTACAGCAGAAATTAGAGGAGTAGTAGAAGGATTTCTTTCAAGTTTAAAAAATGAGATGCAAAGAAAAATAACAAAAAATTTAAATTATGCCATTTCATATTCTTCAATAAAACTATCATCAATAAAGAAGGGAGTTATTCCTGTTTCTAAATGTTCATACTTTTTATTAACAGGAAATGCTGCAATTTCAAATCCAAAAAACACAAATCCATATGTTGCCAAAGTTCAAGTCGGGGATGAAAACGTAACCTTAGAAATCAATCCAAAAGAAAGTAGATTATCTATCACAGATAAAACAGGAACAAAATCATTTACAGGAGATAATTTTAAATTCTATTTCCAAGAAAAAGGACCTACAAGAAGATATTTAATGATTCCAGCAAGAATAATAAAATATTGTGGAGACTTTGAAGTAGAAGTCTCTGGTAATGTTGCCACATTAAAAGGAGAAGAAGCTCAAAAATGTATTGAAGATCAATTTAAGAGTTTGGGATTAATTTTTGATTCTGAATTACAAAATTCAAGTTTGGGGAAGTTAATTCAAGGAGAAACTATAAGCACTTCAAAAGAAGGCTCTATTATTTTCGAAAATGGAGGTGCATATTCTTTAAATGGTTGTTTATATATTGTAGTTAAATATTTGGCAAAAAACTTAGAAATTAAACATTATAAAATTAATTTAGGTTGGGATGGGAAGAATTTGGATATTTCTTTTACCTCAACCCCAGGAGCTTCACCGGAGGAAAAAGAGAATGTTAAGAAATTAAATAATTTAATTAAAAAGATATCGCCAATTTATGGAATTGAATCAGGAAAGTATGTAATTTATATTGCAGAAGAAGGTGGAAGAAAATATCTATACATTAAAAATAAAGAAACTGGTGAAGTTTCAAAAGAGTTGTTATTAGACGTCAAAAAGGAAGGAGATTATTTGATATTTAAAACAGATAAAGGAGAGCATAAAGTAAGAATTTACGTAGATAAAAATGGAATTCCAATAGTCGAGTTTGATGGAGAAAGATCCGTATTACAAAGAATATTTGGAGAAAACGGAGAAATATTATACAATCAAACTACAAAATCTTTTGATGTAACAAACACTAAAAATGTTCCTTATGATGAAAAATTTGATAACGGAGAAGAAGTAAAAGTTACAAAGGATGGGTTAAAAATGCAACCTAATTCAAATACAGGTCCTATAATAATTCAACAACCTTCGGGAGGTATTCATTTAGATATTTGGGATTCAATTTTAGTAATAATTTCAGTAATAGTTTTATTTGTAATTTTGATTAGAAATAATGACACCTAAGTACGTCTTTTTCACAGTGGGAAAAGGATATGGATCTCATAAATTAGAATCTTTTGAAAATGCTTTAAAAGATGCCAAAATTGAAAAGTTTAATTTAGTCCCTGTTTCTAGTATTTTCCCAAAAGATTGTAAAATAATCTCTGTTGAAGAAGGATTAAAAAAATTAACCCCAGGGCAAATAGTGTTTTGTGTAATGGCTAAACTCTTAACAAACAAATCTGGAATATATTCAACAGCAATAGGTTATTCCAAACCTGAAAACGATTACGGGTATTTTACAGAAGTAGAATTAAAAGGAAAATTGAATAAAGCACTAAAATTAGCAGAAGAATTGGCTTTAAAATTCAGGTATAGCAATAATGTAGGAAGTTTTGGAATTGAAGGAAAAAACAAAAAAAGTTGGATGTGCTTAATAAGTTGTGCTGTTTTTATTATTTAACTAATAAAATTTTAATGATAGTGGCAAAAGCACCAGGAAAAGTTATATTATTTGGAGAATATGCATCATTATTCGGATACAAAAGTATAGGAATTGCAGTAAAAAAATATGTAAAAGTAAAAATTTCAGAAAGTGAAAAAGGATTAAAAATTATATCAGAAGATACAAAGTCTCAAATTGAAATAAAATCTCATGAAGATTTTAAAAAATATTCAAAAAGATTCACTTATGTTCAAGAGGCTATAAAATATTTATTCAAAGAAATTCCTGATTTAGAAATTTCAACATCATTATCTTTTCCTGCAAGTTCAGGAATAGGCTCATCTTCAGCCTTATTGGTGGCCTTAATTGGAGGATTACTAAAGTATTTGGGAAAAAAATTCACTGTCAATGAAGTAGTTACTATTGCAAAAAAGATTGAAGAAAAAGTAAAGGGAGAAAAGTTATGTTATACTGATTTTTTTATCTCTGCAGTAGGAGGGTATGTTGTTGTAGATAATAAAAAAGCCTCATACAAAAAATTAGATTTGGAGTTACCTTTATTTCTAAGAGTAATTAAACGAAGAGAGATACCTTCAAGATTTTGTCTTAAAAAAATCCACTACTTTGCAAAATTTTTCGGGTGGGCAAAAGCATGTATTTCAGCAATAGGGTTGTTAGTAGAAGAAGCTGAAAAAAGTTTAAATAGAAAAGACCTCCAAAGTATTGGTAATTTAATGACGATAAATCATTATATGCTAAAAAATTTATATTTAACTACTCCTGCTATCGATTTTGCAGTTAAAACTGCTTTAAATAAAAAAGCATATGGTGCTAAATTGACAGGAGCAGGAGGGGGTGGAAGTATAATATACTTATCAGATAAAAAAATATTTCCAGATTCAATATATGTAACTCCAGACAAAAATGGTCTTATAGTTTATGAAGAATAATTAATGAAATCACAAATTACTTTAGAATTTTTACTTTTAAGTTTTTGTCTTATAAGTTATTTTTATTTTGTAGTAATACCTAATTTTGAAATGATGTATGACTTTTCTAATGATATGTTAAGAGTCATATATGCAAAACAAGCAGTAGATAAATTAGAATATTGTATTTATAAAGCATCTACTTTACCAACTGACCAAACAGTTTTTACTGGAATTACAGTGCCTTATGGAGTTAAAATCTATGTTGATGATTCAAAAATTTCATTTAAAATAAATGAAATAAATTTAATTAATTTAAATTATTCTATAAATGACATTTCTATAAATTGTGGAGAACAAGTGGTAGGTGGTTCAACAATAAAATATTGCTCATTTAAAAAAGATAATGATATTAACAAAAATTTTGTGACAATATCTTCCGGAAATCACATCATAAAGTGCACTAATAAAATAACTTATATTCTAGTAGAATCTAATTGAAATAATGAGAACAATAATTTTTTCTTTAGATGCTTTAGCAGGATTGATTGTGATTTTTATGTTTGCCTTAATTTGTATCCAAAGCACAAATTATAACTTATTGAAAGATGAAGTCACCATTGACAAAATGAGAATTTCAACAGGAATAAAGTTTTATCATTATGCTTATTATTTGTATAAAGACAATATAATTTCCGCATATAATGATTTTAATTCTTTATCCAACGTTCCAATTCCTGAAAAATATTGTTTTCCAATGTATTGGATAGACTCGTACAGATCATTTACGGGATATCCTTCATTCCAAGTTAGATATTATTGTTTTGATTATAGATAATCACGTTACACACTAATTAGTGTGCGACCTATTTAATTAAAATAATGAAATGTAAATTATGCAATAAAAAGGCAGTAATAAGAGCGTCCCCTGGGAAATTTCCTTTTTGTGAAGAGCACTTTATAAAATATTTTGAAAAAAAATTAGAAAACTTTAAAAGAAAAATTAAGAATCCAATAATCGCCTTGTCAGGAGGTATAGATTCTTGTGTTTTAGCATATTTTTATAAATTTGATTGTGTTTATATAAATTTAAACATTCCAAACTACTCAGATGAGGTAGAGAAATTTTGCAAGGAATTTTGTAAAAAGTTGGGAATAAACTTATATATAATAAATTTAAAAGATTACGGAATATCTTTATCAAAATACGATAAACCCTGTAGAATTTGCTCTATTTGTAAAAAATATTTGTTAAATAAATTCGCTTGGGAGATGGGATATGATTTTATAATTACAGGGCATAATTTAGATGACGAACTTTTTTTTATGGTAAACAATATTTTATCAAATCAGCCAATTAGGAATTTACCAATATTACCAAAAAGTAACAAATTAGTCGGTAGAGCCAAACCGTTGCACTATTTTGAAAAATATGAAATTAATTTTTATGCGAAATTAAAAAAAATTCCATACTGCAATTTAAGATGTCCATACATGAAAGATGCTACTCAATTTAAAATTAAAAAAATATTAGACTTTGGAGAGAAAATTAGGAAAGGATTTAAATGGAATTTGTATAAAGGATTATTAAAATATGTTGAAAAATCTGAAATAAAAACTTTTTGTAAAATTTGTGGGTATCCTTCAAATCAAGAAATTTGTGCTTTCTGTAAGCTCCTTCTTTAATTCTTTGAAGAATTTTTTCATTATTTTCATTCTCTTTATCGCCATCTTTTTGGCTTCTTTAGTATACAGCCTCTTTGGAATATTTTTAAGTTTTATTTCAAATTCAATTAAAGGATTATGTTTTGATAAATCTTTTATTCTTAAATTTTTAATATTTTGTTCGAAGTTTTTGTAATTTAAAGTTAACTTTTGGTTATATTTTCCTGCTATCATAAAGCACCTAGCTATTCCTATTGCTCCTATACAATCTAATTTATCAGCATCATGCAAAATTTTAGCCTCAATGCATTTTGGTTTTATTTTTGTTCTATATCTATGTGATAAAATACAATGTTTTATTTTTTCTATTTTTTCATAAGAATAATTAAATTTTTTTAATATTTTTTCTGCTTCTTTTGCACTTTCAACAGCATGGCATATACTTCCTGTTTTATCTTTATCTTCTTTTTCTCTTGCTATATCGTGGAGTAAAGCAGATAATTTTAATACTTCTAAATCTACATTTTTGTACTTTTTTGCTATCTTTAAACATATATTATAAACTCTAATTACATGTAGAAAATCATGTGCAGAATCTGAATATTTCATTTTTTCTTCTACTATATTTCTAATCTTTTCAACAATGTTTTTCATAATATAAATAGGTTGCACACTAATTATATTTAAACAATTTATTAAACTATCTTCTCATATAAATTATGCCTTCTATTAAAACACTAAAAATCAAAGCACCAATCACTAAAGGACAACTAAAAGAACTAAGAAATTACATCAATACTTTTCTAAGTGTTGCTGAGGAAACTATCAAAATAGCTAATCAAGAACACATAAAATCATTAGAGAACTTTTGTTCTAAGCATTACAAAGAAATCTCAAAGAAATATCACAATCAAATAAGAACAGACAATCTTTCTGTGGCTATCTCTGTTGGTTTATCCACTTACAAGTCAGCCTTAAAAAAGCAAAGGATTCCAAAGTTTAAGTCAAAGTTTGCCAAGTTTCATAAAAGAGCAATCAAGATAAAAATAAAAGATAAATTCATAATCTTCGAATTCTATTTGAAGAGAAAAACTAAAATCAAAGTCAAATCAAAGTTGTATCGAAGATTAGAAAAGTTTTTAAACAAAAAATACAAGCTTGGAGAAATCACAGTAAAACTCAATAAAAAAGAAGTAATAGTATATTTGCCATTCAAGAAAGAAACTAAGATAAAACCAAGTAAAAACATTATGTGCATAGATGTTAATTCTGAGAATGTTACCATAGGAATTTTTAATCAAGAAGGAGAAATACTATATCTCAAGCAAATTTATCTACCTCTTAATAAAATCGATAGCAATTACTTGGGTTTACAAAGAAGTTTGCAATCTAAACTTTATAAAGGACATAATCCTAAGTTTTTACCAAAGCATATTAGAAGAACAATCAAACAAAGATTGTCTAGATGGAAACTTAGGAAAATCGATTTGATTCATAAACTTTTTAAGTATATTGTTGAATTGGCAAAGACTTTTAATGCCAAAATAGTGTTCGAAGATTTGTCTAAGATGAAGGAAAGAATAAACAG
>CAZNYH010000042.1:0-2165 GCA_964577235.1 uncultured archaeon
TTCAATACTATATAGTTAGCCGTAAACTGGCTAATTTTACAGGATATTGTAAATATGATGAAGATATATTTAGAATATATGAAAATCAATATTTCATAATTCCATATAAAGCAGGAATTAATTACATTGATTGTGGGACAAATGGTGTATATTATTTTGTAGATAAATATGACATATCTTCATTTGGAAGCATATTTCTAAGAAATTTATTTAGCATTGTAGTTTTGATAGGGTTGATAATCGTTGGATACATAATATTTGGATGGATTAGTTCAATATATTCAAGATTCAAAGAAAAATACAAATCAGCAAAGGAAGAGTTGGAAGAGAGTAAGAAATGATGAGGTGATGGTTTATGTTTAGTGAGTTCATAGATAGATTATTAAAATTTGATATTTCATTATATTTAAAACTAAAAGATAAATTGTATCAGGGGAATTACATATTACAATCTTCATATATTCCAAAATTGAGGACACGAGGAATTTACATAGACAATTACTTAATGTTCAAAGAATTCATATTTCCAATAGATTACAATTGGGAATGGTTTAACAAATACGCAAGAAAAGAATATTTATTATATGAATATTTAATAAATACATTTTCATTTGATGAAAAGATTAAGTTTAAATCATATGACATTTACTTTTTTGATGTTGATAAAGAAATTTACATTAAAGAAATAGCAAAAGATTTATATGTTTTAACAATAGATAACTATTCTTCATTAGTAAGCACAAAAGAAATCCCCGAATTTGAATTGTATTTCAAAAGAGAGGCAGGAAAATACATAGAATATGAATTCGATTTATTGGATGATTATACAATAGATGAAATACAATCAATCACAAAAGCAAGTTTTGGAAAAGCAATCACATTTTTAAAATCTATGCTTAAAAAAGAAGTTAAAAGAAAACAAGAAGAGATTAAAGTTAAAAGACATAAAGTATTCATTAACATTAAGCAATTTGATTTAACAAAATTCAATAATTCATTAATATTTAATGAAGATTTTTACATTACAGAAAAAGAAAGAGTATCAAATTGTTATTATTTGCTTTTAGGTGGAGTTGGAAGTGGAAAATCATACCTTTTAAATCATATGCTATTTAATGTATTAAAAACTTGTAAATTTGATTATGTCTTTTACTTTGACACACAAAAACTATTCAATGAATATCAAAATAAAGTTAAATACGACATAGATAAACCAATTTACATAATAAGAGAGCAAAAATTTAATATGAGTTTTAAAGAAATTATCTTTTTGGCTTCTTACTTCTTAGAGAAATTCCATATTATGAATAAAAGAGCATTTACACAAATAGATTTAAGAGAAATAAACAGTTTAGATGAATTAAGAGAAGAATTAAACGACTACATAGAGAAGATAGAAAACACTAAGGATTGGAAGGAAGTAAGAGATTTAGAAATACTTAAATCATTACAAAACTTATTGAATAATGTTAGAGAAAGTGAAGTATCCTTAATGGACTTTTTAAGAAATAATGAAGGGGCTTACATAATCCAATTTGATAAAGTAGTTTTATATGAAGCATTTTGTTTATATCTAAAAGATTTCTTATATGAGCATTTATACACGAGAAATAAACCTGAAACCTGGCTATTTTTTGATGAGACACAAAAATATATGAGTTCCGAAACAATAGAAGAGCAAATAGAAGTTTTATTAGAAGAGAAGCGACAATTTGGATTAAGAGTAGTAGCAACAGGATTAAAATTTACAGATGTAGCATTATTCAGAAGATTTACAAATATAATATTAAATGATTTATCAGATACTTATGTAAAAAATTTAGTAGTTCATTTATTCAATGAAAACATTGATATTAGAAAACCAAAAGAAAAAATAATTGTAGATAATGGATTTACAAGAGCGAAAATATTTGAGTTTAAACCATTCTTATTTTAATAATCTAATGTATCTTCCTTTTTTATTGTATTGGTATAAGTTATAAAGTAAATCAATTAAACCTATAACAATATCTCCCACAACAAAATCAAAAGGCGTCAATACAGATATTATAAATAAAATTGTCAATATCAAAGATATTTTATCTTTATAAGTATTTTGTATCCAAAACACCAAAAAGGAATAAACATTATTTATAAGCAACTTAATAATGTCTATCAATCCTTTT
>CAZNYH010000043.1:0-2934 GCA_964577235.1 uncultured archaeon
GCAATTTTCTTATCTCTTTCCGTTGTTGTAGGGGATCTAAAAACTACAGTATCTGATAAAATTCCTCCCAATAATAATAAAGCATCTGATTCTTCTAATTTATCGAAATATTTTTCTGCAATTATTGTAGAAGTACTTCCCACAGGTTCAATTAAAACATATATTGGTTCTTTTGAGGTTAAATTTCCAGTTAGTCTGTGATGATCGATAATTCCTATTAATTTAAATTCACCTTCAGGGAGTTCTTCTCTGTTATTAGTATCTACTAAAAAAACCTCTTCGCCATTAAATTTTTCAATTAATTTTGGAGGTTCTACATTGGCTTTTTCTAACAACCATTTTGTTTCAGGATTTAGTTCTCCTGCCCTTCCGGCTTCGTATCCTAAAATTTTTGCTAAAACTATTGCACTTGCTATTGAATCAGTATCTGGGTTTTTGTGGCCTATTACGATTTTCATTAATTAAAATTAAAAAAGTTAAATAAGTGAATTTTGATTTATTATTTTTGAAAAACTTTAAAATAACTAATGCTATTTGATATAAAAAAAGAAAAATTTGGAGAGCATTATTTGATTACTTTATATTTTCTCGAAAATTCTGAATTTAGAACTGAAAAATATAAATTTAAGCCAAAATTAATCTATGAATATGCTGAAACACCTTTTGGCGGTGAAGTTGTAGAATCTCCTTATGGAAAAATGATAAAAATAGAAGTTCCTGCTGGAAAAGAAAAAGAATTTAAAGAAATGATTAAAAAATTTGCTAAATGTTATAATCACGATATCGATTTTACTTTAGAATTTTTAATTGAAAATGATTTGGAATTTTATACTCCAACTCCAAAATTTGAAGATTTAAACATAGTTTCTTTCGATATTGAAGTATTTGATAACAAAATAGGAATGATTTCACTTTATGATGGAAAATCAGGTATAGTAATTTCTACTAAAAATATCGGAAATTCAATTGTAGTTTCCTCCGAAAGAGAATTGTTAATCACTTTTTTAGAAGAATTGAAATCCCGAAATCCTCATATAATAGTAGGATACAACATTGACAATTATGATATTCCTATACTTGAAGAAAAATTTAAAAAGTATGGGTTACATTTTTTTGAAAGGAGAATTTATGGAGTTCAAATAATTGACTGTTACAAAATTGCCCAATTTTTTGAAAAAGTAGGAGTCTTAAAATTAGCAAAATATGATTTAAATTCAGTTTATTTTGCAATTTGTGGAAAAGAAAAGGTAAAACTTAATAAAAGTAATCTGAAAAAATATTTTGAAGAGAAAGAAGAAATTTTATATGAATATAATTTGGTAGATTCAATTGCTTGTTATGAAATTTTAGAAAAAGTTTTTGATTTATTCGTTCATTTATCTAAATTAACATATACTCCATTGTATTATTCAACTAGAAGGTCTCCATCTTACTTTATAGAACGAAAACTGATGGAAAAAGCATTAAGATATAACATAGGAATCCCTGGACATCCAAAGAAGGAAGAAATGATAAAAAGAATGACTTACGAGGGGGCGTTTGTTTTAGAACCATCCCCAGGAATTTATGAAAATATAGCTGTATTAGATTTTACATCAATGTATCCAACAATCATGATAGAATACAATATTGATTATTACACAATTAACACAAAATGTCCTCATAAAAAAGTAAAGGTTTTAAATTATGAATTTTGTCAAGAATGTTTTGGACTAATCCCTTCGGTTTTAAAAGAACTTTTTGAAGAGAGAATAAAAATCAAAAAACAACTTAAAGAACATCCTGAATTAGATGCTAAACAAAAGAGTTTGAAAATTATCATGAATTCAGCCTATGGATATTTAGGATGGCCCGAAGCAAGATGGTATTCAAGAGAATGTGCTGAAAGTGTAACCTACTTGGGAAGAACATTTTTGAAAAAAGTAATAGAAATGTGTGAAAACAAAGGATTTAGAGTAATTTATGCAGATACTGATTCAGTATTTATTTTATATAAAAATAAAAATGATGTTTATGAACTTTTGGAATATATTAATTCAAAGTTGCCAGGATTATTAAATCTTGAATTAGAAAACTTTTATGTTAGAGGTCTTTTTGCCAAAAAAAGAAAAGAAGAGAAAGGTGCTAAAAAGAAATACATTTTATTAGGGGAAGATGGAAAATTCAAAATAAAGGGATTTGAAATAGTTAGAAGAGATTGGTGTGATCTCGCAAAAGAAACTCAAATGAGAGTTTTAGAAATCTTATTGAAAGAAGGAAGTATAGAAAAAGCCAAAAAATATGTACATAAAGTAATTGAAAAATTGAAAAATAGAGAAATAGATTGGAAAAAATTGATATTAAGAGAAAGATTGAATAAGCCAATAGAAGAATACGAAATTGTATCTCCTTTATTAATAGCTGCTAAGCGAGGAAATTATAAAGTTGGAGATATTGTGGAGTATATTATAAGAGAAGGTGTAGGGAGTATTTCAGAAAGAGCAGTTCCAATTTCTCAATTTGATGGAAAGTATGATGTTGAATATTACATTGAAAAACAAATCAAACCTGTTATAGAAGACTTGATTGATTTAACTTTTGAACAGAAAACATTATTTTAAAAAAGAAAAAGTTATTTAGCAATTCTAAATGTATATGTTGCTGTATTTATTCCCTTTCCTGATATTTCAAGCATTAAGTCCACTGGAGTATTGCATATTCCTGGTACTGTGCTAGAGTCTATATTTAAATTATCCCAAACAACACTAGCTATTACACCTGGACCGAATCCATTATCTAATTTTTGGTTATTTGAATCTTTTAAATCACTAACCGTTACAACTTTTGTAGCAATTGTAGTTCCTTTGTATTGCAACTTGAATAACATTTGTGTATTAGGAGCTACAGTTGTAGTTCCATTGTTTGTAAATGTAATTGTAAGTTTTTCTAATTTTC
>CAZNYH010000044.1:0-2997 GCA_964577235.1 uncultured archaeon
TTCTAGTTCTTTCTGCTCTATTTATTACTTCTTCAATAACTTTTTTTAAGTTTTTTGGTTGTAAATAAGGTAGCCCTTGCATACATTCTTCATATAATTTTTTACATCTTAATTTTTCAGCCTCTGTTTTTGCATTTTGCATACATTCTTTGAATTTAACTATACAAGAGTCTTTAATCATATTTTTGCCTGGTTCCATAGGAATTGGATTTGCCAAAACAAGTCCCAACAATAAAACTACCCACCACATTACTATATTTTGAAGATAATTTTATAAATGTCTTTGTGCTTTTTAAATTTTGATAATATATTTTATGGAAGATGATTTAATCAAATTACTTGAAGAAAAAGAAGAATCAAAAGATTTAGAATTAGAATTAAAACCTAAGGAAAGTAAATTAATCAAGAAAAAAAAGAAAAAAGAAAAACCAAAACAAGAAGAAGGCTTGTCCATAGAAGAAGTCGATTTATCTGGAATAGAAGATTTAGTTAAAGAAGTTCACGAGTTTAGACCAACAGAGCAAAAAACACCCATCCCATCAATAATTAGAGAATTGCCCAAAGAATTCTTAAAAGTTACTGCTGCTGAATGGGCCCCTAAAGATCCTTCTACAATAAATGAAAGATATCCTTTAATTGCACCGCTAGTTTATGTCCACATATGGTATGATCCAGTTAAAAAATCGTTAATTTATGAAGTTGAAGAACCAAGATTAACAAAAAGAGAGCGGGAAATCCTAAAATTTTTACAAGATATGCTGAGAGAAACTTTAGAAGTTTCTATGTATCAATTTAAAGAAACTGAAGAATTAAAGCAAATTTTAAAAAAACATGTTGATGAAATTTTAGAGGAATATGATATTACTTTGACACCATTACAATATGAAAAAATTATGTATTACATAGAAAGAGATTTCTTAGGATTAGGTGTTATTGAACCTATTATGAGAGACCCTAATATAGAAGACGTTTCTTGTGATGGGTGTGGAATTCCAATATATGTTTATCATAGAAAATATGGAAATTTAATTTCAAATATTGTTTTTAAAGATTTTGAGGAACTTAATAAATATGTAGTATTTTTAGCTCAAAAAACGGAAAGGCATATATCAATGGCAGAACCTTTATTAGATGGAGCATTACCTGATGGAAGTAGAATTCAAATTACATATTCTCCAAGAAGAGAAATAGCAATGAAAGGAAGCACATTCACAATTAGAAAATTCTCTAAAGACCCATTAACAATAACTGATTTATTAAAATATGGTACAGTTTCTCCTTTTTTAGCAGCATATTTATGGTTAGCAATAGAACAAAAGCAATCTGTTTTGGTTTCTGGAGGTACCGCATCAGGTAAAACTACTTTATTAACTGCATTGGCTATGTTTATTCCCCCAAATGCCAAAATAATTTCTATAGAAGATACTGCTGAATTAAGAATTCCTCATGAGAATTGGGTTCAAAAAGTAGCAAGACCAGGATATGGACCTCCAAGACCAGATGGGACCAGAGCAGGAGAAGTTTCAATGTTTGATTTATTAAAAGCAGCATTAAGAGAAAGACCAGATTATATTATAGTAGGAGAAGTAAGAGGTGTCGAAGCAGCAATTCTATTTCAAGGGATGGCTACAGGACACCCAGGTATGGCTACAATTCACGCTGAAGATTTTGATGCTTTGATTGATAGACTAATTACAAAACCTATTGATTTACCTCCTGCTTTATTGGAATCTTTGGATTTGGTGCTTTTTGTAGCAAGAATTAGGATGAAAGGATATGATGTTAGAAGAATAAAATTTGTGACTGAAATTGTAGGATTAGATTTGTCAACTCACAGGCCAATACCAAATCATTTTATGAAATGGGATGCAAAAACAGATAGTTATATAATTTCTTCACAAAAATCTCATATAATTGAAAAAATAATAGAAAATAGAGGATTATCAGAAGATGCTATTTGGATTGAGATTCAAAGAAGAATAACTGTTTTAGAATATTTAAAATCCAAAAATATTAGACATTATAGAGAAGTTGGTCGGTATATTGCAATGTATTATCAAGATCCTGAGGCAGTAATTTCTATGATTTTAGATGAAACTAAAGATGTAAAAGAAAGGAAAAGAATAAAAGAACTAATGTCCCAATAATTTTTATGGAGGTGATAATATGAGACTAACAGCATTAGGAGGAGCAAAAGAAGTTGGAAGATCAGCATTTGTTTTAGAAACAAACAACAAAAAATTTTTATTAGATTATGGAATAAAAATAGAAGGCAAAACGCAAGAATATCCTATGGAAGCACCAAAAGTTAATGGAATACTATTATCTCATGCTCATTTAGATCACACAGGATATATTCCAAGTTATTTCAAGACAAAATTAACAAAAATTTATACTACAAGACCCTCTTCAGAAATTAGTTGGATTTTGTGGGAAGATTATGTTAAAGTTTGTATAAAAAACAATAAAGAGCCAAAATATAATGTAGATAACATAAAAGATGCTCAAGAAAATATAGTCCCAGTGCTTTTCGGAGAAACTTTAAATGTTGATGGAGTTAATATTACTTATTTAGATGCAGGACACATTCCTGGAAGTGCTATGATAAAAATAGAAGGAGAAAAAACAGTTTTATATACTGGAGATATAAAACTTTCAGACACCTTACTGATGAAAGGAGCTTCCTTAGATGATGTTGAATGTGATGTTTTGATTATGGAATCTACATATGGAGATAGAGATCATCCAGATAGAGAAAAAATTGAGCGTGAATTTGTGGAGAAAGTTAGAGAAATTATTGAAAATAAAGGATTTGCAGTTTTACCTGTTTTTGCTGTGGGAAGAACTCAAGAAATCGCTATGGTATTATACAAATACAGACATATTTTAAATGCAGATATCTATTTAGATGGTATGGGAAGAGCAGTTTCAAAAATTGTTTTAAGATATAAAGATTACATAAGGGATGCCCATATGTTAAAAAGAGCCCTTGAAAAT
>CAZNYH010000045.1:0-2500 GCA_964577235.1 uncultured archaeon
AAAAATGGAAGAAAAAAGAAAATATGAAGTAAGAGTAAGGTTAACAAAAGAAGAAATGAAACGAATAGAAAAAGTAGCAAACAAACTTGGAATACCAAAAGCAAGATTAATAAGAAACTTAACATTAGCAGGATTGGAAGACGCCGAATTATTAGAAAAATTAGGATTTTTTGAAGCAATTAAAGTAATAGAAAAAATTAGAGAAAAAGCTCTCAGAACTAAAAATATCATCAATTACAGGAACAAAGTCGCAAGCAATTAATTAATCGCCCTGATGACACGGCAGTCAAGCTGCCGTGAGCGCTGCGAAATCGCTACGTTAGTTCCTTGCCTAAATTGATAATTAATCCAAGTTTCGCAGCGCATGAGGTAAAAAAATAAAAATCCTCGATAATTGCTAGATTTAATTATTCATTTCATAGTATGATTTAAAATATTTTCGAGCAGTGTTATAGGATATTTTTGCGGTTTTTGCAATCTTATACGGATTAATTTCCTCTCCCTGAAGTTTAAGTAAGTTAATAGCATTTTGGATTTTTTCTTTTGTTTTTGTGACTTTAGCGGTTGTGGCTTTTTTTGCGTTTTTTCGCTTATTGCTCTCTTCGTCTGATATAATAACTTCACCTCTTATTATTAATTTATTGACAGCGTCGAAAAGTTCTCTTTCGTTTTCGTTTAATGCATCTATATTCATTAAATCCATTTTATCCAATAACTTGTTTGGAACCGTCATTTCCACACCGAAAACTTTCACTCTCATTGTTTCACTCCTTAATATGTTTTAATTATTCAAAACATATTATAATATAATTATAGTCAAAAGTCAAGGGCTGGAGCGAAGACAAAAAAAATTTTATTTTTTAAATGTTTCGCAATCCCCATAATATCGTTACTTTGTAATTATAAAATAATGAAAAAATAATAAAAAAGTATTGAAAGTCATTATAATTTAACTATAATTAAATCATAATATGGAGTTATTAGTTAAAACATAATAAGTTATTGTTAGTCAAAACATAATAAGAATTAATTAGTTTCTGCAATAATTATTATTTCAAACCGAAACGATTTGAAACTATTATTTTTCTTCTTCCTTATAACTGCAAAGTATATACTTTCCATTTACAAGACCATACCAAAGACGACCAATATATCTCCAAACACTTAAATCAACTTCATTATAATCACCAATCAAATCTGAATCATCAAATTCATCAGTTCCAAATAGTTCATACCTACATAGTCGTGCAATACCACCATAAGAAATAAATCTCATTTTTTTAACCTGTTGAGTAAGAACCTTAAACGTTCTCCAATGAATCCCACGTAAATCAACTGACTTTAAAGGGTATTTAGTAGTTTCAGCTACCACACTTGCAATCTCATCGAAACTATTACGATTTTTATTAGGCCTAATAATACGAATATCTACACTTGGATTATAATCAATTCTTAACGCCTTTCTCCACATCTCCCGGTATTCCTGTTGAGTAATGTATAAATTATATTTTTTATCAAAATAAACACTCGGAACTATAAGAAGACAATGAGCATGAAGATTAATATAATTCTTATCGCTCTTTTGAAAAGGTATTTCAATAGCTTTAATATAACCTAAAATACTACCACGCCACCTCTTAGTTTGTGTCATTCTTTGCCAAGCACTATTAAACAACTTAACATATTCTCTAAGCTCAAACAATAAAGGATTTTTAATCGTAAAAGTAGCAAATATATATCTAACGTTTTGTTGTTGTTGGATATATTTTAAAAGCTTAAAGTTTTCTATTGCATACTTCCTCGCTCTTCTCCAATTGCACATCTCGCAAAATCTATCACGACAAAAATTTGCATGCACTAATTTTTTTAAATATTCTTTATCTTCTTCTTTCTGTTTATATTCGTTTTGTTTATGTTCGTATAAAGCAAATCCTAAAAAAGTTCCGCATTCATCCAATGACACTAATTTAGATTTTTTTGCAAAATGCTGATAAAGCTCGAAGACTACATAAGAATTATATTTTTTTACAAGAAATTCAAGTTCATCAAATTCTTTAAACTTTTCTTCAATTTCTTTCTTATGACTATACGAAAACAAATCTTTTTGATATAATTCAGTCATTGGGTTGCTCCTTCATTGTAAGGTTGCTCCTATATGTATTTTGAAAAATTCTTTCAAGAGAGACCCCCCTCTCTTGAATTTTTACCCCCAAAAAAAACATAATTCCAAATTCTACCAAAAAACAAAGTTGAGTTAAACACACTCAAAAATCCGTTAAGCAAAAAAAGTGGAGTTTTTGCCGATTTTTCGGGGGTTTTATTAAAAATTTTCATCAGAGTTATTTCTAATATGTTATCTAGAATAAGGATAAGCAAAAAATTAACGTTTTTTTGCATTCTTTTTTGCTTATCTCCTCGTGTGTTTTTTGTTACGCTTGCATAAAACTGCGGGCGGCTAAAAGCCGTCCTCGTTTTGCAAGCTTCACTAACACACTTCGGA
>CAZNYH010000046.1:0-2935 GCA_964577235.1 uncultured archaeon
AATTGTGGAAATAATTAAAATTAAGTAAGAAATCTCACTTGAAATTTGAATTTCAATTAAAGAACTCATAGAAGATAAGATTAAACACAGAGTTGGTGCTAATGTTACAAAGGAAACATACATGTAAGTAAATGCAGATACTTTTTTAATTCTTTCTTTTATTTCGCTTTTTATTTGGATTTCATAATTTTTTGCCAAATTTTCCAATATATCAGCAGATTCTTTAGAAGAATAATAATAAATTTGTTCAAAAATTATGTAAAACTTTTCCAATTCTTTTAAATTGTACTTGCTACTTCTAATAGAAGTTCTCCAGTCAAATCCTTTTTTTAATTTAGATAAAACATTTTTACAAAATTTCCCGAATGGATGTTCTATTTTTGAAAATATTTCTAAGCATTTTATTATATTGACATTATGCCTCAAAAAATTCGAAAAACAATATAAAAATATTGGTAAATCGTAATAAAACAAGTATTTTTCCAACATTATGTAATTTTTATTAATTTTATTCTAGATTTTATGCCCTTTACAATCTTAATTTTAGTTTTTGGTACTTTAAAATGTTGGCTCAAAACTTCAATTAATTCTTTATTGGCTTTGTTATTTTCTGGTGGAGATTTCAATTTCACAATTAGAGGATTACCATTAATCACTTTAATCTCTTTTGAATTTGGAATTACTTTTACAAAAAATTCCATAAGAAATATAATGAATTTGGCAAATTGTAATATATGTCCAAGAAATTGTAATGTAAATCGATATAAAGAAGTAGGATTTTGTAAAATAAACGCAAAACCTAAAATATATTCTTATTTTGCACATTTTGGAGAAGAGTCTGTTTTAGTATGTAATAGAGGATCTGGAACTATTTTCTTTTCAGGATGTAATTTAGGATGTGTTTTTTGTCAAAATTATGAAATTTCTCATTTTTGTGAGGGGGAAGAAATCTCCATAAGAGAATTAGCAGAAATTTTCAAATATTTAGATAACAATTGCGAAAATATTAATTTGGTTACACCAACACATCAAGTTCCTTTTATAATAGATGCTTTAAAAATTTATAAACCAAAAAATCCTGTAATTTATAACACCTCTGGGTATGAAAAAATAGAAACATTGAAAATAGTTAAAAACTTTGTAGACATTTACATGCCTGACATAAAATTTTTCTCATATGAAAGTTCAAGAAAATATTTAAATGCGGAAGATTATCCAGAAATAGTTAAAAAAGCTGTAAAAGAAATGTATTCTCAAAAAGGAGAATTGAAAATAATAAATGGAAAAGCTATAAAAGGTGTGTTGATTAGACATTTAGTCATGCCAAATCATATTGAAGATTCGAAGGAAATTTTGGAATGGATTAAGAAAAATTGTCCAAAGGCAGGAGTAAATATTATGAATCAATATTATCCCTGCTATAAAGCAAATCTATTTCCAGAAATTAATAGAAGAATATATAAAGAAGAGTACTTGGAAGTTTTAGAGTATGCAATTACATTAGGATTAAACATTATAAAATAGCGGACCCGCGGGGATTTGAACCCCGGACCTTCGGGTTAAAAGCCCGACGCTCTCCCAGGCTGAGCTACGGGTCCTTATTAATAATATACTCTATTCTTATATAAATAGTTTTCGAAAAAGAATTTAATGAATATCGAGAAATTTGTGTATGGATTTTTCAATAGGCTCAAAGAATTTTCTCCATATATATTTGAAAATAAGGAAATTTGGATACTATATTTGATAACTTTAATAATTTACTCATTTATTTTATCTTTTGATTTAATCAATCAAATTGTAAAAGATTTGTTTGTTAATTTGACATTTGCGATATCCATAATCTTATGTTGGGTAATATATTATGTTTCGGGAGAGCTTTTATTAGCACACCTTACATATGCGTTTATAAATCTTAAAAAACCATCTTTATTAGATGTTATATATACTTTTATTCTTAAAGTGTTAATTTTAATAGCGACAATTATTGTTGTAGGAACTTTCTGCTTAATATTTATAGCATTAGGTGCGATAACTTACTTCTTAGTTAAGGATAAAATTTTGTTTATTTTACTTATTATCATCCTTTTGATAATTATGGTTGTACTTTTAATACCTTTAGGATTTATTCTAGATTATATTTTTACAAATATATTCGTGTGTTTTCTTAAAAATAAATCTCCTAAATTTGACTTTAAACAGTTTTTATTATTTGTAGTTTATTCTATAATATTGGGACTGCTATCTTTTGGGTTATATGCATCAACATCTATAATTTCTGCTTTAAAATTTTTATTTGGGTGGATACCTGTTATAGGAAGTGCATTTATTGCCTTATACACTTTTATAACTTTTGTCATAGGTGCTTTTTTGTTCTTGGCAAAATGTTATTTCTTTATTTATAAAGATTAGACTTGAGACTTATACATTTCAATAATTTCTTTTAAAGTAGTGGCATCTTCTGGATTTTTATCTTCTCTGAATTTAATTAATCGTGGAAATCTCAAAGCATAATTTGCTGTATGGATTGGAGATTTTGTAATTTCGTCGGCCATAACTGTAATGACATATTTTGGCTCTACCCAAACATCTGGCTCTATATTTGAAATTACTTTAGGATGTTTTTCCTTTAACTCAATTTCTTTTAGTAAGTTGTAATACCACTTCGATTGTTCTTCTGTTAAACCACTTCCTACTTTTGCTATTGTTTTAAAGTTATCTTCATCTTTGTCATAAACAGCGCATAAGAAAGCTCCTATTTTCCAATCCTTTCTTTGACCTTTTCCATAAAAATACCCTACAATTACTACATCAACAGTATCTGACAATTTTCCTTCATATGATTTCTTTAATTTAATCCAATTCCATCCTCTTGCTCCTGCCTGATATATAGAATTTAAATCCTTTGCAACAATACCTTCAAGCCCTTTTTCAA
>CAZNYH010000047.1:0-4442 GCA_964577235.1 uncultured archaeon
TAATAGTTCCTGGATATTTTGTTTATTATTGTAGTGATATCTTATTAGGAATAGCTTCTTTTTTAGTAATTTTATTAACAGGATGTTATTTGAATTTGGAAATAAATAAAATAATTTTAGAAAATCTTGCAAATAAGATAATATTAACTTTTTTATTATGTTTAGTAGGAGTTTTATTAATCTTGGGAAAAAAATTTGAAGAAGGTGTTTTCTTTTTAATTTGTGGAATTTTATATTTTGTAGTTTCCCATCTATTTTATCCATCTCATCAATCTGAGCCTCCAAAAATAGAAAAACCTCCAGAAAAACCAGAAGAACCTGTTGAAGAACCTAAAGAAGATAATGAGCCAGATAATGAGTTATTAGAGGAGAAAAAAGAAGACAATGAATTGCTAGAAGATTTGGATCCACTAGATACTATTGAAGAAATGAAATGGTTAAGAGAAAGTTTAAAATCAAAAGATTTGCCAGGAATATTGAGAAAAGTAAAAACAGAAGATGGTACTTCATTGTACAGTAAATTTTATGATGAAGCTCCAGATATTATTAAACATTTTGATAACAAGAGAAGAATCAAATATCTTGTGAAAAAAGAAGAAGAATCATAACCCTCTTAACTTAATACCTAAAGCTTTTGCTATTTCTGAACATCTATTTTTAATAGTAACTTCAGTTACTTGTGAAACTTGAGCTAAATCTTTTAAATGGAGTGACTTTGATTTTTTCTTCTTTGCTGCTAAATATAATACTGCAGCTGCTAATGCCGTGGGATTCCTTCCAGACAACAGTCCTTTTTCTATAGCTTTTTTCAATATTTCTTTGGCTTCAGATTTAATTTCATATTCTACATTTAATCTTTGTGCATAATATTCTAAATATATCTCTGGAGATTGGATTCTTGGTTTAATTTTTAATTGGGATATTATATATTTGTATGTTTTTCCAATTTCTTTTTTAGAAATTTCTGCTGCACTTTCAATATCAGAAAGTGTTCTTGGGATTCCGTGTTGTCTACATAATAAGTATACTATTGCTGCTACAATAGTTTCAATCAATCTTCCTCTAATTAATCCTCTCTCCATGACTTGTCTAAATATTATCATTGCCTTTTCTATTAAAGCATCTGGAAGATTTAAATACTTAAATAATCGTTTAAACTCAGGTTCTGCTATTTGAATACTTCTATCTAATGTAGATGATACAGTAGTTCTTTTATGCCAAGTTCTAATCTTTTTAGATAATGCTCTTGACACTCCTTTTATAGCCATTCCTTTAGCATCTCTGTTTTGTGGGCTGATAGTAGTTGTTAAACCCATTGCTATTTTTGTTGGAGATAAAGGTCCTCCAGTCCTTGATCTTTTCATAGCATCAGTTATGCTATATCCCATTTTTCTTTCGCTTCTATAATCTAGTTCTTCAACTTCTTTAACTAATCCACACTTTGGGCAAACGTAAGCACCTTCTTCTTTATCATATATCATTTCTACTCCGCAATTAGGACATTTAACTTTCACACTCTCACCCCCACACAATAAGGGTTATTAACTGGTCCAAAAATCGAAATTATTTTGTACTTCTTCCCTTTGTATTTTATTATGCTCCACAATTTTGCGTTTCCTCTAAATATATAATATTTTCCAACTTTATGTAAGTAATTTAGCATTTACAACACCATCTTGGTTAGGTCTTGAAGTTACAACAGCTTTTCCTATTTCAGTTTCAATTATAGCTCCTTTTGTAATTATGTTTGCTCTTGCATAGTGCCTGTTTGCAGGATTGTCAATTACTGAAATAATTTTTACTTTTTTGACGCCTTCTGGTGTAGCTACATTTGCATATACTACTTTTTTAATTCTTACCTTTAAGTTTCCACCTCTTACTCTAATTATTTTTCTTTCTTCGTTATCACTAACAACAGGAGGAATAAAAGGTCTCACAATTTCATATTTTCTTTTTTTCCTTGATTTTAAAGCATTATTTATTCCTCCCGTGGGTTTTCTTCTAGACTTCATTTAAATCACCATTATATATTTATGCTTATTTTAGATTCAGGACCTCTTATTATATTATCTAATTGTTGTTTATTAAATATATTGGAATTTTTATATAATAAGGGAATAAAATTTTGTATAACTCCAACAGTATATAAAGAAACAGTAGAAAAACCAATAAAAAATGAATATCATATGTGGAGTGCAATTAGGATTAAAAAGATTATTGATAAATATATTGAAATTAGAGAAGTTGATTTGGAAGATTGGGATAAAATAGCAAATAGTTGTTTTACTTGTGAAGGAAGATACTTAGAAATTTGCCATAAAGGAGAATTGGAAGCTCTAGTTTTGGCAAATAAAATTAAACCTTACATTTTAGTTATGGACGAAAGAACCACAAGATTATTATTAGAAGATCCTCATTTATTGAAGTGCAGATTAGAAAGAAAATTTAAAGGAGAAATTAAAATGATTGAAGAAAATATTTTAAAATTTCAGAAAGAATTTCATAAAGTGTTAATAATTCGAACTGCTGAATTGTATTTGCTAGCCAGAAAATTAGGATATCCTGGAAATAAAAATGTAGATTATGGAATATTATTCAGTTTAAAGAAAAATGGATGTGGAATCTCAACTACTGAAATCATTGAGTACTTTGAGCAATAAAATAGAAAATAAATTAATATTCTTTTTATGACAAATTCACTAATAGAATATGATGCAAAACAATTAAGTAAGTTGTTTGGAAAAAAATTATTTGAAATTTTTGGAATTTTGATTACAGACAATGTTGCTTTAATAAGTGGGATAATATTTTTACTCATAATCAAAACCAACAACATTTACGACTTTTTAATATCTGTTGTAATAGGACTTATCTGGTTTATAGGGATTTGCGTAGTTGCTGATCTCATAAGAAGAGCAGTTTTAAAGTATAATTTTTTTGAGGAAATAGAGAAATTCATTAAAAACTTTTCAAAATCTGAAAAGTTAATAATATCTCCCTTAATTTGTATACTTATATGGGCTGCTATTATGGGATTATGGTTTTCAATTACTAAGGATAAAAACCTATTAACTGTAGCGATAAAAATAGTATATAAACTTCCTTTCTTGCTTCTTTGGTTTGTCGCATTTTATATTTTCTCCGCATTTTTAACAAGTCTAATAAAAATAATTGGCGTTACAAATAAACCAGTTATAATTAAAAAGGTTGATTTTTCTAAAGAAAAATTTTGGTATATTTCAAGATTAACAGAGCGTAGTGTAGTGTTAACAACATTTATTACTTCTATATTTGGAGTTTTGGCTTTAGTGGTAAGTTATACTATATTTACGGTTTCTAAAGATTATTGGAGTGCGTATGAAGGATTTTTAGTTGGAGTTTTTGTTTTGTTATTTAACATAATACTATTTTATTTATCTATGTTATCTCTTATAAGTATGCATCAAATTTTTACATTTTATAAAAAAAGCAACACTCACTTAATTCCAACGCTAATTAAAGAAATATTACCTATGCTTATTTCAATTATTCCATTGTTTTTAAAGCAATTTGTTGAATATTTTTCTCTAATGCTCGGATTTATCTTGAACTCAATAGATTTGCTTTTTTATTTTGCAGTTTTAATTGGTTTTATTTGCATAGGAATAGTTTTTCATTTTATAGTAATCACATTTGATAAATACGTAAAATCAATTTTACTTATAATATTTATTCTCATATTCATTGTAAAATTATGTTTTTTAAGTTGCTTATTGATTTCAATAATCACAATGTTTTACTAAGTTACTTACAGATTAAACTTTAAACATTAAATATAATGACAACTAAATTTAAGAAAATATGCAAAAACTTAAAGAAATAGACAGTAAAAAAATTGAAAAAATGATTAAAAAACATTTAGATGAAATAATAGATGAAATAACGAGAGCAGAAATGGAGGCTAAATATAGACTTAAAAAATCTTCATTCACTGATTTTTTAATTTGATTTAAAATTTCAAATTATTTCATTTTTGGGCCCGTAGCTCAGTTGGTAGAGCGCCGCCCTCGCAAGGCGGAGGTCCGGGGTTCAAATCCCCGCGGGTCCACAAATCCAACAAGTAATTTACAATCACTATACAATGACTCGTCAAATAACTTTTTCTTCCCAAAGATATTTTTGTTGGATTGTATTTTTCAATTATTTTTAAATCCTCATTTTTAAATCCTTTGTGATCCCCTAAAATAAATGCTCCCTCTGAAAATTTAATTTCTTTCCCATCTTCTGTTAATAAATAAATTTTATCGTTTAAAGAATCCAGCACTTCTTTTAAAGTTTTTTTACCTACAAAAATTCCTGGATGAAATTCATATTCATAATTTCTTAAATTTTCTTTTGCTTTTTTTATAAATATTGCAATATTTCTTTCATCTGGTGAAATTTTTCTCATTCTATTTCCTTCA
>CAZNYH010000048.1:0-2596 GCA_964577235.1 uncultured archaeon
TACTTTGTTCCATTGCATTACCTCTATGGAATAGATAGACCTGCTACCCCCCTTCCAATTGGCTCAGTGTTGGATATATTAGGAGGGTTGTTAGTTATATATCTCGTTTATAAAGGGGAGAAAAAGATAAGGTTGGATTAATTTTTATTAGGATAAACAATGTCTTTTGACACTTCAATAGGAATTATAATTTTTGGATGCATTTTATTCTTATCCAAAATGTTTGAATAAGGTTCAATATAGTATAAACAGCCTTTCTTTAATTCAGTATTTGAATATAATGACACTTTCTTAGGTATTTGATTCCAGATGACTTCAACACTATACCAAGGTTTCTTTTTATCGTTTATTACTCTTATACATATTGGAAACGCTTCCAGTGTCCCATACATTATTTTAAGAGTGTCTTCTCTTATGTCAATATCTTCAGGGATTGCTGCATTAAATTTGTGACTTAAATCGTTTCTAATACTAACATGCTTATCCAATAACTCAAGAATTTCATCACTAATATTTTTACAAAACTCACAGCCTTCATTTTTAAGTAATCTTAGAGATTGGAGTAAATATCCAAAAGCAAATTTTTCAAAAGGCTTTTTTGTGTTAGCTATTTTCTCCATTTTCTCCTCTAATATCTGTTTCCAATTTTCTCCCCATAGCACAAAAGCATTAAATTCAACAATAATTTTTAGATAATTCTCTAATAGAGTATAAAACTCTCTATATGCAGTGTGTCTAAACTCATCCAAAACTTCTTCTAAGAAATATACGCAATTATCAAATTTTTCTACGAATGCTGGAGGAAGTCTCAATAGCCAATCTTCTCTTTCCATAGCCATTTGAATTTTAATTTTATTCTCCAAATCTCTTGAAACTTCTTCTGTTGTAATTCGTTTAATAATTTCCAATTTTATCTTCTCAAGCACTTCTTTATCTCTTATGTTATGCATCCATAAAGAAACATAAGCATAAGTTAGTGAGCATATCCTATATAAGGTAAGACTTATTTTTTTGTTTCTAACATCTTGAATCATATCCTCTAATAGTAGCAAGTCGTCTTTTGAAAAGGATTCTTTACTTAAGATTTCTATAGGACATTTTAGATATTCATAAAATCTATATTTTTTAGTGTTTTTCCAGTTAGACGACATTTTTAAATACTCATCTAATAACTCTACAGACTTTTTAAATTCTCCCTGTGAAACTCTCAAATAGAAGTTATATATAAGCTCATCACACTTTAGGTTATATTTTGAAAAGATTATATTTGAGATTTTTACATTTTTTAAGGATTTTTTAGCTTTTTGCAAGAAATTTAAAGCTTTTTCATAGTTTCTCTTGAGTAATTCATATTTAGATTGATAATAATACTCTAAATACTCCATATACTTAGCAGTTTCAAAATTCTTAGACTTGTAATAGTATTCTTTTGATTTTTTAATATATTCAATTTTTTCCTCTAGTGTATTAGCAAATTTTACCAGATGGTCATATTTTAGCCCCAAGTAATAATATTCCTGTTGTTTGTCATCCCTCTTTTTTGTAAATTCTATAGCTTTATCTATATACTCCTCAAATTTTTCTTTGTCATATTTGTTATCAATAGCTAACCATTTGTAGCTATTACCATACTCGTCGTAAGCGATTTTTTCATCAATTTCTCTTATTATATCACCAGATTTTTTATAATATTCAGCAGCTTCTTTAAATTTTTTCTCATTCTCGAATTTTTGAGCCATTAAATTATAATAGATATGTTTATTAAAAATTTCTGCTCTTTTAAAGTTTTTATCACCGAATTTGTTATATAATTCCTCTGCTAATTTATAACACTTTTCTGTTAATTCTATAGCTTTATCTAAATTCCCTTCAAACTTTCTATGTTTTATTGATAATCTTTTTAGATAATCCAATTTTACATATAAATATTCCCTTGTTTCTGAGAATTCTTTATATTTTTCCAAAAATTGCTCAGCTTCACTTAAATATTTGTTTAAAAGTTCTAAGTATTTCTTAGGATTCTTATTATTAATTTTTTCTTCAAATATGTATGTTCTAAGGCAATGGTAAAAACAGTTCATAGCTACTTTTTTTATTCCCGGTTTTTTTATTCCCAATTCTAAAAATAATTCCTCAGCTTTTTTGTAAAACTCTCTTGCTTTATCAAATTCTTTAGAAAGTGAGTACTCCTTTGCCATAATAGAATAATAATTAGCAAGATTCCATTTTTTATTTCTTTCATCTCCAATTTTTTCATAAATTTTTGATGCTTCTAAAAATAATTCAGCAGATTTTTTATAATTTTTATTTTGTTTTTCTTTTTTTGCTTCATTCTCTAAATTAACTGCTTGTTTTCTTAGTTCTCTAATACTAATGTCCATGGTATCCCCATATTAATTTACTATTACTTTGGTTTATAAATATAACGGTCTAAAAGAATTTATGAGTTAAACTCAAATTTCTTTCAAAACAGATATATCTCCATCGTAATAAATTATATTCTTCTCTAACTTTTTTGCCTCTTCAATAAGCCTTAAATTTAGATGATTTATCTCACCAATTGGAAAGTCCGTATAGACAACAACATCAGACAATC
>CAZNYH010000049.1:0-15309 GCA_964577235.1 uncultured archaeon
ATACAGACGCTCCCTGTAAAATTGTTTACAATATAGGGGAGGCTATATATACTTGGTATTTAGCTCCAAGAATTGAATAATTTATTTATATTGCTTAAAGTAAACATAAGTCAAAACAAAAAACAAAATGGATAAAGAGTAAAAAGGATCTAAAGATTCAACCTCTATAATTTTTCTTAAAATAGCAACTAGTGATGCTTCAAATAAAGCTTGTAAACAAACTTCTTGTTTTGTGATATAAATATAAACAGTTCTCAAAAGTTCAATGGATATAAATACCAATAAAATATCTCCTAGTATATGTCTAACATCTTCTGGTGAAAATCTCTCAAGAGGATTTGATAAAAAACCAATTATAATGTAGTTCATCAACTTCAAAATCAACAAGAAAATAACTCCAATTAAAATCAAGCTTGTAATTAGCTTAAATAAGTGAATTATGTTGCATATTTTCATTATTAAATTTGCTTGTTAGAATATATATAATTATGCAAAATATAATACAAAAACATTGGAAATTAATAGTAGCTTTGCTCATAATAGTTATAATAGGAATTTTAATATATCTACTAGTTCCAAAACCTGTAAAAAAATACGAAAAAATATTTTTTTATAAAATAGGAGATAATTACGTATTAATCAACAAATCTAACGTAAATTTTTATTATCAAAATAAAGAAATTCCACCATTTGGTTTTGCAAAAATTAAGAAACCAGAGTATTATGAAGAACTTAAAGAATTAAAAATAAATATTCCTGATAAAATTCTAGCTGAGGATTTTAAAATAGTTACTAATAAAGAATGCAGTTTATATATTGATGGAAAATTCATCAAAGATTTTAAAAATGAAACAACTATTTATTTAAGGAGAGGGACACATAAAATTCTTATAATTTGTGGAAAGGAGGGATACTATAAAGAAGTGGATGTCAATTATCCAAAATTAAAAATGAAAGTAGATTATGAAAAGTTCGTCCCATTTGATAAAAAAGTTATGATAAAAGTAAAAACTAATAAAAAAAGTAAGTGTCAAATTTATGTTAATGGAAAACTTTCTGATTTTGAATTTGTGCCAAACACAATAATAAGTAATGTAATGGTCGTTTGTAAATCTCATTTTGATGAGGACGTTAAAATGTTTAGAATATTCCATATAGATAACCCTGGAATTTTATCTTGCCAAAGGATAGAATATTCTAATAAAAAGATTGTCAAAACAGAATACGACCCCAATTATTCAATAATTTTTGACTCTGAAGGTAATTTATATAACTTCAAATATTTCACGTTAGATTATAATTATATCATTTCTCCTATTAGTAATTTCTTTATAGGGTTTGATTGTATTAAGTTAAATTATGGCAAAAAACTAGAAAATAATGTCAAAATCGAGTTAAATAATGTAATTAAAACCAATGATTATTATTTAGTTCCTGATAACAATGATGGAGAAATAACAATAAAATCTGATCCTGGATACTTAATAATTTGGGCAGATATCAATACAGAAGAATGTTGTGATTATGTGAAAATCGATAAAAAATATTATGGAAAAATTTCCAAAGTATTTTTAGTAAAAACTAATGGAGAATTCAAAATAAAAATCCACAAAGATCAATCAATTAGTAATAAATATGATATCAAAATTAACGGGATTTATTTAATCCCAAGTGATGAAATTTTAGATTTAACTCCTAAAATAGAATGTAAATTATTAGATGACAGAAATATTATTTGTAAAACAAATGCCCAAAAAGTTTTTATTGACAAAATTTATGATAATGAATTTAAAATTAGACCTAAAAAAACAATTACAAAGGTGCAGTTAATTTATTTTGATGAAGTTGTTGTAAAGGATATAATTTTACCAGGCGATGATTTCAACATTTTGATTCCAGTTGAAGGGCCTGTTTGTTTGAAAGTGAAACACAAAAGAGCGATTGGATTCACAGAAGATTTGAAACCAATTCCTGTTTATTATGATGGTAATTTAATTTGCACTTCAAGAGTTGGAAAAATATTTATAGGAGTAGATGGTCCAATATCAATGAAAGGAGATAAAAAAGTAGACAAGATTGTTGAATTCGATATTCCTTTTGAAGGATATTTGGCTAATTTTAATTATGTGAAATCTAATTGCGGATTATTACCAGTAGATTTTAATGGCTATTGTATAGTTAAAGACAAGTATGGAAATAGAATTACAAAATATGTGAATATAAACTATCATGTTAAAGTAGAAAATGTTCGAATAATAGCACCTTTATTTAAAGACAAATACTTAAAATTTGAGTGGGATGAAAATTACATCGTGTTTGATTCTTATGGTAATATCTTACCCTCTAAAAGGGAAGGAAAATACATTATAGTTCCTTATGAAGATGAAGTTTATGTTGGAGTTCCTATAGGAAATTATAAACTTCCAAAATTGGATGTGAATTTCAGTGAAGTTAATGGGATAGTGGCGTTTCCAATATTTAAAACAGAATTCAAATTAAATACTACTTTATTCTTTGAAGAAGACAACATAAGTGGTTCTCAATATATTTCTGGAAAGAAAATAGGAGTATTACACCCAAATTCTAAACAATTTTACTTCATTTACAACAATCCTTACAAATTAGTTTTGATTTGTAATGGAAAGTATGTGCCTTATAAACAATTTGAAAATTATGTTGTTGCTGAAAGTAATTGCAATGAAATAGAAGTTTATGAAGTTAATTATCCTGTTTATGTTCCTTATAAAAATTACGATGAACCAAATTTTGTAAACTTTGAGCGAAATTACTATTACAAAAACAAAAATATTGATAATTTTGAAGAGTGGGAAGGAAAAATCATAGGAAACGGATTGTTCATTTTTAGATATTATGAATGCCATGAAAAAGATGACGAATTAACTTCCAATCTAAATTTTGTAAATGACTGTAGTTGGCATTTTAGAGTTTACAATTTAGGAGAAATAAACATCAAATACTCAAAAGATTGTTGTGGAAAAAAAGGAGTAGATGGAATATTAATAAATCCTCAAATTTATATTGAAGGAAATCAAGTAATGTTGGAAACAACTTCTTGAGCATTATAAACACATTTTACATAGGAGCAATTAGAACAATCTAAACTTACTACATTTTCTGGTAAAACTTTCGAGTAAGATTGAATTAATGTATTTGTGTTATCGTAAACATTACAATCAGTCATTGTCCTGTTAACTATGAACTTAAAACAATTATTCTCTTTCCAAGCATAGATTCCTGGTTTATTATTTACAGCCAAATCAAAAAAATAAGGATTACTTATAACATAAGAGCCAGAAATATCGACAGATAAGGAATAAAGTCCTATTTTATTAGCAAAAAATTTTCTTAATTCTCTAATTAATTCATCTTCTGGACCTAATTCAATTGAAAAAACCTCATCCGAAGGAATGTTAATTGTTTTAGATTGAGCAGCAATAACCGAATTGTTATATTTAATTTCTATTACAACATTTGTTTTTCCGTATCTATGGTCTTCATTTATCAAACTTATTTTTAATCCATAAATTACATTATTATATCTAATTGCTTTAACAACTGAAATCCTTAAAGGAACTGTAGTAGTAATATAATTTACTTTTTCCCCTGTTTTGGATGTAATGTTTGTAACCATACTTGTTGTCCAAAAATAAATCAAAGTGGTCAAAATAATTATTGTAGCCAATAATAGAACAATACTTATTACTAAACTTATCCCTCTCATTAAAATATAAATCTTTGTAATATTTTATGGAATTTTTGTTGTTAATATTTATTCCATACTTCATATTAGTACTGCTTTATAAAGTTAACAAAATTATAGCATGTATTTTGGCGATAATTTCTGCAATCGTTTATTATAAGTTTACAATAAAACGTCTTTTAAAATCTCCTTTTCAACAAGAAATTAAATTTCACTCTTTAATTGGTGAAAAAGCAAAAAAAGTTGGAAGAAAGTATAAATTAGAAACTGGGGAAGAAAGATATGGAATTGGTAAAGAAAAAGGCATTGTAAAAAAGATTTATGGAGAATTAATTGTTGTTGAATAACAAAATAATATGTTCAAAATGAGGAGTATTTTCAGTTGTGTATGGGAATATCATTAATTCTTTATTCAAAAAAATAATCTTGTCTTCTCTTATTGATGTTAATTTTCTGTTAAAACTTTTTAAAATAATTTCCGTTTCTCTCTTTGTAGCAGGAACAAATTTAAGGTGTTTAATGTAAAATGCTCCCACTTTGTTCTTTTCAAAATCTGCGGGGCATTCTAAAAACACACAACAATTCTTATATACTTTCAATAAAAAACTAACAGCCTCTTTTAGTAATTCTTTTCTAGATTGCTTATCTAGGTTTGGATAAAATATCCAAAAGCCAATTTTTATATATTTTTTATCATCAACTTTGATAGGATCTGAAACAGCAAAAAATAATAAGATTTCTTCACCTTTTTTTATAATTACGCTTTTCTTATATTCGTTCTCCATTTTTGATTTGAATTTTTCTAAAGGCCAGCGAGATTTGTTGAGTTTTTCAAAGTATTCTTGATATGTATAAGGAATCCAATCCCATAATTTTAGTACAACACTTTCTTCTAAATCTTTATTTTCTATGAGTTCAATTTTTATATCTCTATTTTGGACAACTTTTGATGTCATCATTAATACATATTTTTAAATTTTTACTATACAAACAAATGTTTTTGCTTTTAACTTTAAAGGAATGGAACTCATATAATTTTGAGTAAAATTCATAGCAAGAATTATTATCACATAATTTATAATTTCCGTCTCCTATCAAATTAAAAAAATAAGCAGTATTATTTTCGACATATAAAACACTTTTAGGCAAAAATATCAAAATAAAACCCAAAAATAATATTAGAAAAAACAAATAAATATACATTGTCTTATTCATTAAAAATTAATGTATGTTGTATCAGATGGATTTAAAGTTAAATTCTCAGAAACTATATATTTAAGGTCTTTATTAAGATGTGGAATAACTTTAGACAAGTCTATTATTATTTTGGAAAAAATAAAAAAATTAAAAAAGAAAAAAATTACCAGAGAAGAACTAATAAGTATAACTTCCAATTACATTGAAAAACTTGTAGGAAATAAATATAAAGAAAGATATTTAATTTGGGTAAAATATAAAGAACTAAAGCGAGAAAAGAAAATAAAACCTTTAATAATTTTAATAGGTGGTGCTCCAGTTGTTGGTAAATCAGTTACAACAACAGATTTATCTTATAGGTTAACGATAGAAAGAGTAATTTCCACAGATACAATAAGAAGAATTGTTAAAAGTATTATCAAATCTGATATTTTAGATATCCCTACATATGAAGTGTGGAAACACAAAAATGTAGATGTTGTTGAAGGCTTTTTAATGCAATCTGAATATTTAAAACCATACGTAGAAAAAATAATAGAAAAATCTTTAAAAGATAGAAAGGAATTAGCAATAGAAGGAGTTCATTTAGTTCCTGGATTGATTAACAAAAATGTATTACATATTGCAATAGCAACTCCTTCAAAACTTTTATACAAAAGATTTTTCCTTAACAAAATGTTTAGAGAAGGGAGAAGTTTTGAACATTTAGATTCCTGTTGGAAAATAAATGAATATTTTATATTTTCTGCAAGAAAACATAAGGTGCATTTGATAAAAGCTACAAATTTAGACAAAATAATTTATAAAGTAATTTCAATAGTTTGTAGTCACCTAAAAAACGAGATGCGGCGGGTGGGATTCGAACCCACGCAGGCCTAAGCCAACGGGTCCTAAGCCCGCCCCCTTTGGCCGCTCGGGCACCGCCGCACAAAAAATTATTTGATTTTAATTTTAATTTCAATGTATGATATTTGTTTTCCGTTTGGAGCATTTTCGGTTCCTATTTTTATGTCTTCAACTTCTATTTTGTTCATTAAATGTTTGTTTTTTAATAATTCTACAACGTCTACTGTTTTACTTATTTGTCTTCCTCTACCTCTGAGAAGAATTTCTTTTTCTCCTTTATTATATAAAGTCAAAACTGCTAAAATGTATTGCGCTAGTGGTTTGTTTCCTACATATACTGTTGCCATAGTTTCACCTCTTTTATATATTATATTATAATAGATAAAACTATACATAACTTCAAAAAGTAATAATATAATGGAACTCGTACTGTTAACATTTATTTTGATTATTTTTGGAGTAGTAGCAACAATTTTAGGGATTTTATTTATAATATACAGCATCTCAACTTATAATAGATTCATAAGTTTAAAAAATGCTGCAGAAGCAACATTAAGTCAAATTCAAGTTGCTTTAAAAAAACGACTTGATATATTATCTAAATTAGTTGATTCAACAAAAGGATATATGAATTATGAAAAGTCTGTTTTGGAGAAAATAACTAAATTAAGAACTTCTGTATTTAGCAATATTAAAGATATTACTAACGTAGAAAAAGAAAGCAAAAGAATTTTGGGAAATATTTTAGTCTCAGTTGAAAATTATCCTGATTTAAAAGCCTCCCAAGAAGTTTTAGAATTAATGAATAATATCAAAGAAATAGAAGATGAAATCGCAAGATTAAGATATACTTACAACAACATAATTCAAGAATACAATACGATGACTGAACAAATTCCTTCCAATATAATCGCTAGAATCTTTAATTTTAAGAAGTTAGAATATTTAGAATTTGAAACAGAAGATGTCAAAATAGAATTTTAAATATTAATAACTTATAATTTTAATGGACATCACTGAAGCTATAAGAAGGAAATTTATTGATGTTTGGATTTGCTACAATTGCGGAAAAAAAGTAAGAGGAAAACCTGAAAAATGTCCCAAATGTGGATATAAAAGATTCAGAAAAAGAAAAATAAAGAAGAGGTAATAAAATATAATGAATATAATCCAAAATGTTTTACTACTTGCTTTGGTTGTAATATTGGTTGCTGGATTTTATGCATGGCTATCACCAACATTTGAGAAAATTACGCAAGTGAAGAAACCGGAAATAATTAGAATTTCAATCGAAGGAGTAAAGCCTATATATAATGATGATGAATTAGTTGGGGTTAGAATTTATTACCATACTACTTCTAAAAAATACCAAAAAGTACCTGTCACTTTAATAGCAAAATTAGGAAATCAAGTGATAAGTTTTCAAGATATATTGATAGAAATTTCTCCAAATAAGCCAAAATACATAGATTTAGATTTAAATTCCGATTTTGTATTGTTTTTAAGAAAATACTTATCTGATTTAAATTACAGAACTAATATTAAAATAGAAATGTTAGGGCCTGGATTATATTCAAATATTGGAAGTATAGAATTAAAACCACAACCTTATTTAACAGTAATTCCTATATTTCCAAAAGGTACCGTGGACGAGCACGTTGACTTTAAATGGGAGTTAAATAAAGATGCATTATGCACTTTATATGTGGATTCTTCTGAATACACTGTTCCATGTAAAAAACCAACTTGTTATTATTATTTATGGGTTCCTTCGGGAGAACATTATTGGAGAGTAAAATGCGACACAGGAGATGAAAATTTTACTACTAACTTAATCTATTTTAAAACCACAAACACAGCCCCTGATGTAATCTTATATTCTCCAAAAGACAATGATGTTTTAGATAATAATGTTTATGTTCATTTTTATGTAGATATGGATTCTAATTGCTCAATAATTGTAGATGATACTTCAATAAAAACATTAAATGACGTAAACGAAGATATAGAAACTCATGTTAACGTCTCATCTGGAAAGCATACTTTTAAAATTGAATGTGAAAAAAATGGTGTTGTAGGAGACAGTAATGAAATTACGATATATGTGTTATATACTAAAACTATCACAGTTTACAACAATGAAAATTTTGAGATTTACGATTATCAATTGTATTATTACTTTGATGATTCTGGAAGTTATAATTACAAAGATTTGAACTTTTATGAAACATATTATCAAAAGTATTGGAAAATAATCAATCCTTCAAAAAGAATGGTCATTAATGATAAAAATTTAATTTCAGCGTTAATATTTTCTAACGTCAAAATTACAAAAGAAGACGGTACAATAATAAAGTATGAAATAATTCCAAAATTGTGTCCAGAAGGCTGGTTATATTACAATGGAAGTTGCTACATGATTATTCCAAAAAATTATTTTGAAGATGCAAATAATTTATGTAAAAGATTAGGAGGTCATTTAGTTACGATTTCTAATAAATACGAAAATGAATTTGTGAGAAGGATAAAAAATGGATCAAATAGTTGGATAGGATTGAAACAAGATCCAGGTGCTACTTCACCAACTGATGGATGGAATTGGATAAATGGGGAAAGTTTAGATTACACAAATTGGAACCCAGGAGAACCAAATGACATGGATAATAGTGAAAATCATCAAGAAGATTATGGGGAAATATATAATTCAGGCTACTGGAATGATATTTATGATAATTATCAAGTAGGAGTTTGTGAAAAAGAAATCGATATTAATTTTCCAGATCATGTAATCTTAATTTTGGAAGACGTTGACTCAAACATTTTCATTTATTTAGACAGAAATTCTTATTATTCTGATTATTATATGGGTAAGAAATATTATCCAGGCACTTTTGCTGATTATTATACTGCAAAACAAAATTGTGAAAATTTAGGATATGAATTACCAATTATTGAGCAATTATATGATATTTCAAGAATAGTAGACAAAAATGAAATTTGGATAAATAATAATGATTTGGAAAATGAGGACGAATTTATTTGGTATGGATTTTGGAACTCAGGAGAACCTAATAATTGGAATAACATTGAAGATTTAACTGAATTATATCCATCTGGATTAATGAATGATATTTATTACTCAAATGGTGCAACTATAGAAAAAAATTATTATGTTTGTGAAGAAAAAATAAATCCATGTCCAAATGGTTGGATATTCTTTAATAATAGTTGCTACTTAAGAAGCAACATAACAAAAACATATAATTCTGCAAAAACATTTTGCAATAATAATGGTTCTCATTTAGTAGATATTAATTCTCCAGAAGAAGCAATATTTTTGTCTTTAAGATTTAAAGATGGATGGGTTAATTCAGGAGGCTTTTTGAAAGGAGGTTTTACTCACTCAAATGATGGGAATAAGCATTACGCTATTTGCGAAAAAGAATTAGATTTTAATATAGAAGAATATTCCAAGAAAGTTACCAAAAAACTACCTTATATAATTGAAAGTACTGATCTCACAGGAGCATACATATGGATAAAAATAGATTACTTAAAACCAGGTCAAAATGAGATTATACTAAAATACGGAAACCCGTTTTATGAAAACGATTATAATTATTCAGATGTTTTTGATTTATATGAAGATTTTAACAATTACAATGCAAGATGGTTTTCATATGGAAATTGCTCTTACGATGGAACATGGTTAATTCTAACTAATAATGGAGGAAATTGTGGGATAATAAGTAAAGATTACATTCAAACTTTTAACAGAATTATAGAATTTGAATATAATATTTCAGGAAGTGCTGATGGAATGACAGTAGGAATTATACCTTCTGAACACCCTTATAATATTTTTGGATTGCCAACCGGAGGCGATTTGGGAATTTTAAAACAATCTATCGGAACTTATTTTGTGTTTGATTTGTATCAAAATCCAGGCGAACCTTCAACTCCTTATATTGGGATTAAAACAGTAATAAAAGAGGAAGGAATGAGTGAAAGTACAATGGATTATAAGGAAGTTGACTTTAGAAATTCTACACATAAAGCAAAGATAAAAATAAAAGGAAATAAAGTTGTTTTTGATGCTGAAGTTGGAAATTTAACAGGAAATATTTTACTAAATCCTCAAAGATTAAAATTATTTATAGCAGGTACAACAGGAGCATTAACAAGTACTCAAAAAATTAAACACTTAATTGTTAGAAAAAATGCAAATGTTACTTATAGTTAGCAACTAACAATCCCAAAACCCCGCCAAAAGCTATTTTAATAATTCCAGATGCTACCATATAGTATATTATTAATGTAATTCCAACTGGTTGGATTTTTCCAAAAACAATCATTGAAACTAAAGTTATGATGCTAAATATAGTAAATCCTAAATAAGCAATAATATGTTGAATTATTACTATTATTAGTTTTATCAAGTACTCTCCTAAAGTAGAATAATATTGACCAGAAGGATTTGAGAAGTAACTGTACAAATAAGCCCCTGAGCCTAAATATACAAAAATTAAAAACATAACTGGAATTGCTATAGAATAAAACTTGTGATATTTTTTATCTATGTATTTTTCTAATTTTAGTCCAATATACCACATAACCATAAAACTTCCAACAAACATACAGAACTCATGCAATTTAGAAAATACTAAACTCCTACCTAACAAATTCAAAATTCCTATAAGAAAATCATATATAGAACCTTTAAGTATTTTTCCCATATTAGTTTGAAATTCATTTCCAAACATATTGTACAGTTGATAACCAACCCCTACATAAAGCAAAATAAACCCTAAAGCTATAATGAATGTCCTCATTAATTAATAATCTCTTAATGACTTTAAGAGATTATCATAATTAATTAAACTTCTAAATATTCCTGAACTATTTTTAATAGTTTCCAACGCTTTCTTAATGCATTCTATAAAATCTCCGTCAAATTTCGCAGCATATTTTGAAATTAATCCGGAAAAAGAAATTCTATTATTTCCTTTAGAGATATCAAATCCACTCCACCCCAATCCTATTTTTTCGCTTTTTTGTAAGATTTCATAAATTGCTTTTTTAGTTTCTTCAAAATTCTTAAATGCTTTAACATAAATAACAAGTCTATCTCGTTTTTTAGGATCAACAGAAATTTTTAATCCATAAATATAACCGCTATCTAACAGCCACTCAACAAATTCTTTTAAATGTTCTGGGTTTAATACATGAATTATAACTTTTGGATATATTTCATAACCGTTTTGGATGTACGATGTTGAAGGCTCTATTGACCATTCTATCCAAGTTTCCCATTTTTTACTTTTATATTTTTTCAAAATTTCAAACAATTCATTTTCTTTTATAGGAATACTTAATTTCGAATTTTGTAAGATATTTTCAAAGTATTCTGGAGGCTTTTTAAACAATTTTTTCTCCAATACTTGTCCTTCTAGAAAAAATATTTCAAAAAGTTCAAACATAAAAATAATATAATATTTAATAAAGCCCCCGTGGTGTAGCCAGGTCTAGCATTCGGGCCTCTCAAGCCCGAGACCCGGGTTCAAATCCCGGCGGGGGCGTTTATATCACAATATGTAAAAATATCTAATGAAACTAATAGGTAGATTTTTAACATATTCAAGCCCTAACATAATATTATCAAATCCAAATCCTTTCATTTCAAGAATTTTTAAGCACCCAGAAGGTAAATATGTAGAATTAGAAAAAAATAAAATATTTGAAATCACTGATTTAAAAACATGGAGAAAAAAATTAATTTTGGAAAAAACAGAATTTGGGGCATTGGCATATTTATTAAAAAATCATTATAAAGAGGTGTTAAGAATTTCTGGAAACATTTATAATCATCCTTGGAGAGGCTCCATAATAAAAATTTACCATATAAATTTAAAAGATCCTATTTATTACATTGAACTTTATTCAAAAAGTTATAACAAAAACATATTAAAAGAAATATTTCCCCATGTACAACCAATAGATTGTCATATTTTTTACTTGATTTTAATGAACAGTGAAGTTAATAACATTAACTTTGCTCAACAAGAAATTAAATAATAATCATAAAATTATTTATGAGCATGCTATACATTATAATTTTGTTTTTAATATTTATCGTTTTAATCACTTTATTAACAATACTATCACCACATGAAAAAATAAATGCTGAAATCCCTATGAAATCTGAAATACTTGAATCAAAATGTAGTGAAAGCGAGATTATTTATATTAAACTAAAGGTAAAATTACTTAAAGATATTGATTTCAGTGAATTAAAAGTGAAAGTTACTACTAAACTTACTGAAAAATTATATAAAGTCATTTTACCAATAAGTAAAAAAGGAGAAACTACTATAATTACATTGGAAAAAATTTCAGATGTTCAAGCAGACAAACATAAGTTTATTGTAGAAATATATGGAAAAAACTATTATGAAGAATTAGAAGGTTACTGTGGAGTTGGTTAAAATGTTCTGGTTTATAATTTTGTTTGCTTTAATTATTGCATTATCTCCTATAGAAAAAACAAATTATTGGAATGTTTTGAAGTATGAAATTAAACAAGCTAAAAGTATAGCTTTCATATCTGAAACTAAAACTTGGTTAGTTAACGGAGTTGTAAATTTAATTTTTTATTATGGTGATAAGAACATTAGTTACTTCTTTATAGATGGTAATCATTGTGAAGGTCAATACTTTATGGATAACAACATCTTAAACCCTATTAACATTAAAGGAGATATAAAGGATTGCAAAAAAATTTGGAAAAATTATGATTTAATTTTTGAATTTAGAGTTGGTAAATATAAAATAGAAAAGTATAAAAACCATTACATATTTTATTCGACGGATAAGGATTTTTATAGAATATATTATCAATTAAAAGCACTTTCTAATTGAATTATGACGACTTTTCTTCTTCTTGGACCGTCAAATTCTGCCAAAAATATTTCCTGCCAAGTTCCTTTATAAAGAGATTTATTTTTTATAGGAATTATTAAAAACGGTTTAAACAACAAAGATAATAGGTGAGAGTCAGCATTATTATCTATTTTGTTATGGTTGTAATTTTGATTTTCCGGAACTAATTTTTCAAAAAGATTTAAATAATCTGCTTTGATTAAAGGTTCATCTTCATTCATAATTAAAGCACAGGTTGCGTGAGGTACAAAAAGAAAGCAAATTCCATTTTCAATTTTTATTCTTTTCTCAACTTCTTGTGTTATATTAATCAATTCTCTTCGTTTTGAAGTTTGAACTATAATTTCTTCCATAAAAAATTATTTTGTTTATTTATATCCTCCCGTACTTCCAAAACCACCTCTACTTTCTCCAAATTCCGATAAATTACTTGTAATTTTTATTTCTGGTTTTTCAAATCTTAAAAATACAATTTGTCCTATTCTCTCTCCTTTTGAAAGTTTTATTTTTTCTTTACCTATGTTGACTAAAATCAATTTTATTTCATCATCTTTTCCACAATAATCTAAATCAATTATACCTACACTATTTCCCAAAATAAGATTTTTCTTTAAAGATAAAGAACTTCTTGGAAAGATAGCGGCAAAAATTTTACCCTCTAAGATTTTTACTCTAATTCCCGTCCTGACTAATTTTATTTCTCCTGGGGAAATTTCTACATCTTCATAACAACAAATATCAAATCCTACAGAACCTTCTGTTTTATAGCCAAAATCTTTATAATCTTTAGGCACATAAATCAAGACTTTCATTAAAAATAATTTTCCAAATAATTTAAAAATTCATCTAAGTTCATTATCTTTCCATCTTTTTCAAAAAACCAACCTTTATAAGGAATTTTAAACGCATATAATATTTTTATATTATATTTTTTTGATAGGAAATTAAATGCAGTTTCTTGTTCTCTTATCTTTCTAAAATTCTTCTTAACTTCAATTAGTATGAATTTATTGTTCTTTCCTACAATTAAATCAGGAGTTTTGTTTCCTGAACCTGCAATTCGCACACAGAAAAACTGTTTTTCCAAAATCTTTTTAAGTTCTCTTTCATATTGATATCCTTTCTTCATAATTTTTTATTTATATTTCCTTCTTTTTAGAAATATTTCTAAAGGCAATACACTTTTTCTGATTAATTTATGTTCTCCTGCTGAAAATTTAGAAATCAAATCGCATAAATGTAGTGGTAACGGATAACTTATGTAAGAATGTTGGCTTAAAAACATTAAAGTTTCGATTATTTTTTTAAAATCTAAATGCTTTGGAATCTCTACTTTTATAGGATAATATTTTGTTCTATAGCAAGTAATGTAAAAATCTTCTTTCATAACTGGTTTAAAATATTGGTTTTTTGATAATTTCATTGCTAAAATATAATCAGGTGTTTCTCCATCTAAGTGTTTTGCTTTAGAATCTTTTATAACTCCAACTATTGGTAATTTTTTTAATTCATTCCATAGTTCTGGAAACAGTACTTTAATTCTATATAAAGATCCATCATACAATAAGATTTCTGATTTTAATTGTTTTAGTTGGGAAATTTCTAAACGAATTCTTGCTTTTTCTAATTCTAACTCTTCCTCAAATCGTTCGATTATTTTTACTTCTGGACGTAATTTTTTTGAAATTGTTTTCAAAAATGGATTATACTCTAAAGCAACACATCTTATTACATACAACATTCCACATCCAAAATCAAAAATAGAAAATCCACTATCACATGCTCCTATCGATGAATAATGACATTTTGGAACAACACTTATTTTAGGAATTTCTGTATCCTTCCATCTTGAAATTTTTTCACAAAAATTAAATACTTTTTCAAGGATTTTTTTGTACATTATTTTTGTTTTTAATTTTGTTAATTATATTTTTTGCGAAATCATAAGTTCTTGAAAATAGATAACTTATCATTATCCATTCAGCCAACCCAGGAATTGATTTGATTATATCTAATTCTCCTATCTTCTCATTTCCTATAGTTTTATTCAAAATATCTGTTATTAGTGGGGAAACATAATTTTGAATAGGTTGTATAGTAGAATCATAAACTTCTGGAGCTCCTAGCATTTTTAAAATACAAGCTACAACAAAATAAATCATAAAGATATCCAATGGATGTTTCTTGAAATAATTAACTACTTTTTTAATGATACTTTCAGACTTTACTAGTTTAAGTAATTTTGTATCTTTTGTATGTTCTTCTTTTAATATTTCTTTAATTTTTTCTTCAATATCTTTTTCAAATTCAGATATGTTTCTACCAAAATAGAAACAAACATCAAGAATCTCTAAAATATCGGCTAACGTTTTTAATATAATATTTGTAATTTCGCTAGCTAATTTTTGTGCTGAAGATTCTTCGTATTCTTCTATTAGATTTAGATAAATGAAATTTTCTATAGTAAGTTTAAATAATTCTCTCATAGCACTTAATTTATTAATTTTATTCAAGAAAGCAAGAGGTAAATTATAATCTAATATTTCTTTAATTTTGCTTTCAGTATTGAATTTTAGTAAGTGCACAATATCAAAAAATAATAATAT
>CAZNYH010000050.1:0-5147 GCA_964577235.1 uncultured archaeon
AAAATAGAAAAGGAAGAAAATTTGGACGAATTGTTTTTATATGTTACAATAAAAATCGAGTCGCATGAAAATATAATATTTAAATTTGACGGATATCGCAATATTACTTTTGATTTTTCAAAAGCAACTATTGTTGAAGGCAATTCATTTATGAAACTTGCTTATTTAAATGAAATAAAAAAAATATTTGAAAAATTAAATAAAAAATACGATATAGAAATAAACGATTTTAACAAAACCCGAAAAATCAATTTAACCAAAAATGTTGCTGGATAATCTTTCAAAATCAGAGATTATTTTTTCTTCATTTTCAACATAATAGTCTTTCATAACAAATTTTCCATTAATTATAACATCACAAACTTTTCCCTCAAAAGAATAGACTAGATTTGAATAAATGTTTGTTATTGGTTTAGGAATATCTTTAATATTTATTAAAACAATATCTGCCAAATAACCTTCTGCTATTTTCCCTCCTTTTATACCCAAAATTCTATATCCATTTTCAGTAGCAAGTTTAAAAACTTCTTTAGAATTTATAATACTACTGTCCCATCTAAACCATTTTTGCATTAGAGAAAAGAACTTCATTTCAAGAAACATATTTAAAGAATTATTAGAACACGCTCCGTCTGTCCCTAATCCTACTAGAATATTATTTTCCTTAAATTCTGGATAAGAAAAGTATCCTCCTGTTCCTAATTTCATATTTGACGTTGTGCAACTTACTACTTTACAATCATGTTCTTTTAGAATTCTAATTTCTCCTTTAGTTAAATACCCACAATGCGCAAAAATACAATTAGAATTTAGGAAATTAATTTTTTTTAAATATTCAACAGGTCTTAATTTATATTTTTTATAGCAATCCCAAACTTCCTTTCTAGTTTCTGATAAGTGCATATGGATTTTTAAATTATATTTTTTGGCAATTTCTAAAGATTTTTTTAACCCTTCTTCGTAAACAGTATATATAGCATGAGGTGCTATTACAGGAGTAATAATAGTCTTTAATTTTTTAATATATTTAATTGTTCTTATTGTTTCTTCAAGTTCTCTCTTTAATTTATTTTCTTCCAAGGCCACTATACCATATCCTAAAAATGCTCTTATCCCTAACTCTTTACATGCATCCGCTATTTTATTTACATGGAAATACATATCTAAAAAGCATGTTGTTCCTGTTTTTATCATTTCTAAAATCCCATATTTTGAAGAAATATAGATGTCCTTTGGAGTCAATTTCTTTTCGATTTCCCAAACTTTTTCTAACCATTCATGTAAATTTTTATCATCTTCATATCCTCTTAATAAAACCATAGGAACATGAGTATGTAAATTACACAATCCAGGAATTGCTAATTTTCCTTTACAATTAACCCCTCTCCCTAAATTTTTTCCTATTCTTTTGATAATTCCATTCTCAATTAGAATATTTCCCTCAACTACTCCTTTTTCTGCTAATATTTTCAAATTGTTCAAAATCATTATATTCTTATTTAACAATAGTTAATTATTATCATGCAAACATTAGAACTTTTAATAATTATAGCCATTGCTTTAGTAATTTTGGCTTTTATAGCAATAGAAATTAACAAAAATGTCTATTTTGCGAAAAAAACAATTTCTGAAAAAGGAAAACAATTGAGAAAAGAAATATGGCGAATGGGGGGTCATAATGTTAAAAGAAATTCGTGATTATTGTATTAAACATCTAGATGAATTAACTTCCGAATTTATAAAAAATTGTGAGGAAAATGGAATTAAAGTAATATTATGTGATGAAAAAAAAGCAAAAGATTATTTAAAAAATATTGATGGAGTTATTGCAAAAACAACTTGGAGCGATGAACTTGGATTAGACATATTTAGAACAGATTTGGGAGAATATATTTCGTGGAAGTTGGGTTTGGAAAGAAGAAATCCAATATTACCTCTGGAAGGATATCATCTTGAAATAATTTTAAAAGCATTTAAATGCAAAACCCCTGAAGAGTTAGTAGAGAAAGTTAAAAAAGAAATTCAAGAAAAAATAGAAAATTCACAAATAGGAATTACAGGAGCTAATGCTTTAGTTTCTGATGGATCAATATATTTAGTAGAAAATGAAGGAAATATAGCAAGAATAATCACAAGGGAGAAATTAATTGTGATTGCTGAGAACACTAAGATATATCCTTCCCACGAATGGGCAATTAAAGCAGTCTTAGAACAAATAAAAAATTCAACTGAACAAAAAATAACATCTTACATTCATATCGTTGGAGGACCCTCAAGATCAGCAGATTTACCTAATTATCCCATAACAGGAGTTCATGGGACAAAAGAAATTGAAATACTTTTAATTGATAAAAGGAATCATCCTTATTTAGAAATATTTAAGTGTATAAATTGCGGAAAATGTGCGAGAGTATGTCCTGTTTTTAAGTTTAAAACATTTGGAGGAGCAAAATTAGGGCCAAAAGGTATTATAATGCATGAACTTTATGACGAAGTTTATCTATGTACTTTATGTGGAAGATGTAAAAGAAATTGTCCTGTTGAAATTGACATTCCTAGTTTAATACTAAAAATGAGAAATAAAGCAGAAAAAGGTGAGGCCAATGAATTGGTTAGGAAGAGTATTATTAGTTCTACTTCTGATGACCTTTTCTATTGCTGCTGAAAGTTATTTATATTATGATTTAACCTGTGGAACTTGTATGAAAGTTATGAATAGCCCAGAATATCAAAAATATAAGCATATTTGTGGAATTAAAGAAATTGCGTTTACTCCTGAAATTAGTGAAGAGATTTATAAATTACTAAAACAACATGGGAAAGAATATTACGATCCAGTTTTTATTGTAAAAGATGGAAATAAAATTTTTATTGAAACAGGGATAAAGGTTTTAGATGAAATAAAATGCAGGGTAAAATATAACTATTGTGGAGCAGAATCCTGTATTGAAAAACATTGCGAAAAATGTTTATTAAAAAAAGAAGATATCATTAACAATTTATTAATCACTTTAGGTATTGCTTTTTCAGACTCAATAAATCCTTGTATAATTTCAATACTGATTTTATTATTAACACAATTAATTGAGGCTGGAGGTAAAAGAAAAGTATTTTTGATAGGTATGTCTTATTCATTTGCAGTATTTTTATCTTACTTTATTCTAGGGTTAATATTGTTTTTGATAACAACTTCCGTTTATAATTATATAAAACCATTTGAATTTTATATAATATTAATTTTAAGTTTAGGGATGTTCATATTTGGAATAATCAACATCAAAGACTTTTTCTTTTATGGTAAATGGATTTCATTTGGAATTCCAGACAACTACAAAAAAATTATTAAAAAATATGCATCTCAATTTACTTTAATTGGAGTTCTAATTTTAGCAATATTGGTCACAATAATTGAGTTTCCTTGTTCAGGTGCCATGTATGTTGGTTGGTGTAGTTTGTTCATGTTAAGTAAATTTACTTTATTAGAATTCTTACCATATTTAGTAATTTATAATCTAATTTTCATTTTACCTTTAATTTTAAGTACTTTGTTTGTAGCGTATGGGGGAGAAGTAATAAAATTAGATGAATTCAGAATGAAATATAGAAAGTGGATGAGATTAATCATGGGAATTGTGTTTATTATTCTGGCTTTATACTTTATTTCAAAAATTATTTAAACAATTTTTTTAAGATTATAATGGAGACTTTTTTTAAAGACTACATGAATTTTTTAGATAAGTGCAAAACGGAATGGGAGGTTGTGGATTACTTTGAAAAAGAAGTTAAAAAAATAGGATTTAAAAATTTAAAAGAGGCTAAAAGTTTGAAACCAGGTGATAAAGTATATTTCACATTTAAAGACAAATTTTTCTGCGCAGCAATTATAGGCAAAAATCCTGAATTTAGAATTGTTGCGGCACATGGAGATTCTCCAAGAATTGAACTAAAAATTAATCCAATAGAAATTAAAAAAGAACTTAATTTGTCAATGTTTAAAATAGCATATTATGGAGGCACTTGGCCATATGTTTGGCTAGGAGTTCCTTTAGAAGCTAGAATTTTACTTTATAAAAAAGGTAAAAAATACATTTTAAAATTAGGTAACTTTGTCATTCCAGATCATTTGCCACATTTGAGTCTTCAAAGAAAAGAAAGAAAAGGGCCAGACGTAATTGAATGGGAAGAAATGAAAATTTATTTAACAAATAAAAAAGTGAAATCAGAAAAAGAGATTTTGGAATTATTAAGTAAAAAACTAGGAATAAAATTTGAATTAAAAGATTTTGCTAGGAGTCAAATAGCCATAGTTCCTAGTATCAAACCTTATGAAATTGGTTTAGATGATTCAATGATTGTAGGGTATGGACAAGATGATAGAGTTTGTTGCTTTACAGGATTTAAAGCACTAATTGACTCAAAACCAAAACATACTTCTGTATTTGTTGTAGTTGACAGAGAAGAAATAGGAAGTGAAGGAAGCACATCTGCAAAATCAAAGGTTTTAGAATACTTTTTAAGAAAAATTTGTGAATTGAGAAAAGTTGATTATGATGAAATTATTTTAAATTCTTACTCAATTAGTGCAGATGTGACTGCAGGAGTTATGCCTGGTTTTGAAAACTGTTATGATTTAGAAAACTCAGCCAAATTAGGATTTGGAACATGTATTGAAAGATATCAAAGTAATGTAGGAAAATATTATGGAAATGAAACTCATGTTAAGTTTATAGATTACTTAATTGAATTATTTGACAAGAAAAAAATAAAATATCAATTTGGATGCACATTCTCTAAAACTGATAGAAAATTAGGGAGTGGAGAAACTATAAGTGCATATTTAGCAAGATATGGAATGGAAGTAGTTGATATAGGAGTTCCTTTAATTGGAATGCACACTCCATCTGAAATATCTTCAAAAGTAGATATTTATAACACTTACTTAGCATACAAAACCTTCTTTAATGATTAATATTATTTAGCATAATTGGAGATAGAACAATGCTTTGCTATGTTTAAACATTTGTTTGGAGATAGATTAAAAACTAAGAAATGGTTAAGGGAATTGATTTTTAAGTTTTTATTGGCGTTGGCAGTGACTGACTATAAAACTCGAGGAAAATCTTAGAATTTCGAGGGGAAAGGAGGTG
>CAZNYH010000051.1:0-3100 GCA_964577235.1 uncultured archaeon
AACAGAATATTACACTAGAGAATCATATCTATATAAAAACTACAATAAAGAAGAAGCGCATATAGATATATACTTTGTTTGCCATTCGCTAGATTCTAATCGATTGAAATTAATAAAAAATAAATTGTCAAAATATCTTGACTTTTTATCTTCGGTATATAATTAAATTTTTTAATGAAAGAATTAAAACTAAAATCAGACACTGAAGAAATTAAAGATATAATCAAGAAAGTCTCAAAAGGAGAAATTTGTGTTCCAGATTTTCAAAGAGATTTTGTTTGGACCCGTCAAGATGTTGAAGAATTAATAAAATCTATTTTAGAAGGCGTATTCATAGGTGCTTTCTTATTTTTAAGAGTTAAAAATCCAGACAATCCGCCGTTTAAACCTAAGTTTATAAAAGGAGTAGATAAAAATGAAAAGCCAAGACCAGAGTTGTTGATATTAGATGGACAACAAAGAATTACCTCTCTATATTATGCTTTTGATTTTCCTCCCAAATATCCATTAAAAAATACGACTAGCCCATACGTGTTTTTATTGGATTTAGAAAGATTAAAAGATGATGATATCGAAAATGCGGTTTTTAGTATTTCAACGAGTAGCAAAGAATTCAAAATGATATATAAAGATGGTAAGTGGGATTATGGGTATCTTAGGGAGAAAAAATGGTTCCCATTATGCTTTTTTGCCAAGTATGATGAATTTGATTTTGATGATGTGTGGGAAAAATTTAAAGATTTATTTTCTAAAGAGGAATCAAAAAAACTAAAGCAGTATATGAAAAAACTTTATAATTATGAAATTCACTACTTCTGTTTAGATGGTGAAAATTTAGAAAAGGTTGTTATTTTATTTGAGAGGTTGAATAAAACAGGAGTTCAGTTATCACCCTTTGATTTGATTGTGGCGAGGGTATACAAGTTCATAAAATTAAGAGAAAAATGGAATGAAGCTTATGAAAATTTCCACTATATTAGAGAACTAGCTAAAGAAAAAGAAAATACAAAGATTCCATATATGATAATCCAAGCTATAGCACTTAGTGAAGGATATAGTATAAAATCGAAAGATTTGATAAATATTGATGAGAAAGTCTTAAATGAAGAAAAATGGAATGAAGCTGTGGACATATTTGAAAATAAAGTGTTAAAAGCACTCATATTTGATAGAGAAAGATATGGAATATGTAATCCTAAATGGATACCTTATTTTCCAACAATTACTGTAATTTTAGCGTTGTTTTTAAGATACAAATACCCTCAAGAAGATAAAATAGATAAATGGTATTGGAGTGTAATATTTTCTGAAAGATACTCGGGAAAGACAGAAACTGTAATGAAGCAAGATTTTGATCAATTGTGTGTGTGGTTTGAAAACGATAATAAAGTTCCCGAGGTTGTGGAAGAAATTAGAAAACAATTAGAATCTAGCATTTTGAACTTGAAGAAAGTAAAACGATTTTCTAACGCAAAATATAAAGGAGTATTTAACTTACTCTTTAGGAGAAACGTAAAAGATTTTTACTATGTATATAGTGGCATAAACACTTATGTAGAGAATTTAGAGGATCACCATATATTTCCCAGAGCTTTCCTAAAAAGAAAGAATATAGATGATGAACTAATTGATTGTGTATTGAATAAAACATTAATTTTAGATGAAACAAATAGACGAATACGAGAAAAAGCTCCCGGTGAATATATAGAAGATTTAATAAAAGAAATTTGTAGAAACAAGAAAATATCAGAAGAAGAAGCTGAAAAAGAAGTTCAAAATATATTTAAAGAGCATTTTATAAATGAGGAGGCATTTAAAATTTTAAGAGAAACAACTTCTGATCTTAGTAACTCTGAAGTTAAAGAAAAATATAAAACATTTTTGGAATTAAGAGAAAAAGAAATAATAAAAGATTTAAAACGTTTAATTTCATCATAAATGTTGTTTATTTCTCTGTTTTTGAGTTTTATATTTAAGATATTAGATCGCTTCTCTTTCTAATTTTTAAAATCTTTCTTCTTCATTATGTGCTGTTTAAATCTATAAAGAAATATATAATACTATGTATATAGTATATTATGGTTAAGTTGCCTATTTCTGAAGAGCCAAAAGAATGGAAAGAATATTGGAAAAAAGAACTTAAAGAAAAACCAAAGATAGCTAAAGTTAGTATAAAACAAGGTACATGGTTTACCAAATGGTATTGGGATAAATACAAAGGCGAGTTAAAATCTCAAGGGATAAGTTGGCAAAATCTTATGGAAGCTTATGGGTTAAGCCAATATGTGTTTTTAAAATGGATAGACGATAAAGAGAGCTGGGAAAATGTAATTAATTACTTAGAAGAACGGTTGAACGAAATATTGAAATACAAAAATCAAGATTAAAGAATGAACGGGTATGTTATTATTTATTTCTTTATTTTTGAGTTTTTATGTTTAAAATATAAGGAAGCTATCCTTATGTTTTTTCTAAGCTCTAAACGTTTATATTCTAGAAATTCATCTAAAGGAATTGTAAGATATGTTATATAAGGAACAACGAGATATAAATCATCAATTAGTATTTTCCACTTCTTTATAATAATTTCCTTATCTTTTTCAGAAATTAGCTTAGATGCGTTATTCAACAAATTATTTCCAAAGAATTTTCCAAATATAATTAAAAATTTTATGCTTAAACTTTCTAGGTTTGTGTTTGTTATTTCATCATTATCTTTTAACAAATCTATATAATATTTATATTCCTCCCTTGTAATTTCTCTTTGTTTTAATAATATTCTTAAATATTTCGGAAAATATTTTTTTGTTATATATGTGGTGTAATTTAAGAAATCTTCTATCCATTCTTTAAATTCTGCTCCTGCTATTTTCTCGGATCTCGTAATGTAATCTTTCACAGTGTATATTCCTGCTCCAAAAAGTGCAAATCCTCCTAATATAGTCCATATATTTGCTAAAACTTTTGGATTTGTTATCGAAATTGGGTTAAAAAGAATGATATATATTACAGCGTATATGCTTGTAAATAATATCGAGAATATGAACAAATCAATTGCAGTAATTAGAATGCTCCTTAATATCATACATAAAATTCTTAT
>CAZNYH010000052.1:0-2663 GCA_964577235.1 uncultured archaeon
TTTATAAATAAATTTTTTCATAAATGCATTTCTTCTTGTTGCTCCTAAATGTACTCCATAATTTAATATTTGTTGGGTTGTTAACATTCTATCACCTACTGGGCGGTTCTGTTTTACCAGAAACCGCCCATTAAATAATAAGAATTCAAAATATATTAGAAAATTTTTAGAATAAAAAAGAAAATTATTGTTTTGGCTCAACATCAATAACTCTTCCTGCTCCTACTGTTCTACCCATATCTCTTACTGCAAATGTTCCTAATCTTGGGAATTCTGAGAATTTTTCTACTACTACATCTTTTATTGGTTCTAATTCTACTTCTGCAGCATCTCCTTTTTTAATAAATTGTGGGTTTTCTTCTAATGTTTGTCCTGTTCTTGGATCCATTTTCTTAATTAATTTGGTGAACTTACATGCTACTTGAGCTGTGTGTATGTGGAATACTGGTTGGTATCCTACACAAATTGCTGTTGGGTGGTCTAATATGAAAATCAATGCTCTGAATTTCTTTGCAACTGTTGGTGGATTGTTAACATGTCCTATGACATCTCCTCTTTCAACATCGTCTTTTCCAACACCTTTGATGTTAATACCAATGTTGTCCCCTGGTTTTGCTTCTTGTAATGGTTTGTGGTGCATTTCTATTGACTTAACTTCTCCTTGAATTCCGGGAGGATTGATTATTACTTTATCTCCAACTTTTAATACTCCTGTTTCAACTTTTCCTGTTACTACTGCTCCGATACCTTTAATATTGAATATACTTTCTATTGGAATTCTTAGAGGTTTATCAATAGGTCTTGGTGGTGCTTCAAATAAGTCTAATGCTTCTAAGAATGTTGGTCCATTATACCATGGCATTTTATCTGATTTTTTAGTTACATTATCTCCATAATATGCTGAAACTGGGATGCATGCTTTAATTTGTTCTGGTTTCCATCCATATCCTTTTAGCATTTCTTCTACTTGTTTTTTAACTTCTTCAAATCGTTTTTGATCATAGTTTACAGCATCCGTTTTATTAATTACTACTATTAATTGTCCTACTCCTAAAATACGTGCAAGCATTGAGTGTTCTTGGGTTTGAGGCATTACTCCGTCATTAGCTGCTACAACCAAAACTGCAGCATCTGCTTGTGAAGCTCCTGTTATCATGTTCTTAATGAAGTCTCTGTGACCTGGTAAGTCAATTATCGAGATGTGATACTTTTGTGTTTCAAATTCTTTAACAGCTTGTTTAATAGTTACTCCTCTTTCTCTTTCTGCCCATTCTGTATCTAACAACCAGGCATATTCGAAGGTTGCTTTACCTATTTTTTCAGCTTCCTCTCTTAATTGTTGGACCATTTTTGCATACTCTTCGTTAGTTTCTGCTAAAAGTCTTCCTGTAAGTGTTGATTTACCGTGATCTACATGTCCCATAATTGCAATATTTAAGTGAGTTTTTTCAGCCATAATTACACCTCCTATTTTCGAATAAAATATATAGGTTTGTAGTTATATATATGCTTTTATGTATAGAGTTTTAATTTTGTTTTTATGATTAATTTTTTACTCCTAATAGGTAATTCTTATCAAAAACTCTAAAACCAACTTCGCTCATTCTTCGTATAATTCCTCTTTTCAGTCTTTTATATGGTGTATAATAGATAAATTTACCTCCTTCAACTAGTAAATCATAAATTTCATTTAAGAATTCTTTGGAATAAAGTTTATGAGTATAACTGATTACAATATCATATTTTCCAGATGGTTTATTTAGGATATTTAAATAAAATACTGGAATTGACCAAGGGTTGTATTTACAAATGTCTATAAAATTTAAAACATCTACTCTTTTTGCTCCTTTTGCTTTTGCATATATACTCCAATACCCTAGTCCACATTCTAAATCTAAAACCTTTTTATTTTCAAAATTTTCTTTTGGAGCAATAAACTCTTTATAAAATTTTTCACCTGATATCAATAAATTGGGTAATTTATCTTCAACAAGTTTCATATCTTCAATGATTATTGGTTCAAAAGTGTCTTCAATAGTATCTAATAAATAAATATAATTCTCTTTAATTTCAGGAATTTTAAATTCATAACCATCTGGCAAAATTACAAAATCTTTGTGGTAGTTCATTTTGCTTTGAGTAATTCCCAAATCTAATGAAATATATTTCTTTTTCAATTTAAATTCTTCAATTGTTTTATAGGTAATCCAATATTTCATTAGAAATTAAACGAACTTGTTAAAAAGCATAAATATCACTTTTTATAATAAATTAATAATAAGCCCCGGTAGCTCAGTTGGTAGAGCGGCCGGCTGTTAACCGGCAGGTCGGAGGTTCGAGTCCTCCCCGGGGCGCTATTTTTTTAAATCCTTGGCTCTTTCTAATTTAAATTCACAATGTTTAGTTTCTTGTTTTGAGAAAATACCTTTAATAAGATAATATACGTATAAAATTATAGAAATTATTGTAACAATTCCTCCAATAACTAAAACTAATGGCCATATTATTGCTAGTATGAGAGATCCTAAGGTAAAAAACTCTAATAAGTCCATTAGTATTTTTAACAAATTATATTTAATGATTTTCTTTGTTCCACATTTTCATTATGATTTAATTTGGATTTTTTCAGAAGAAGAATATCTTGAAATAAATACAGAACTTTT
>CAZNYH010000053.1:0-3000 GCA_964577235.1 uncultured archaeon
AACCCAATGCACGCTAAGTGGCTCATATCTAGCGGAAGTGCGAAACTAAGCACCGCAAAAATCTCTGATTTTTGCTTTTTAGATATGAAAGATAAAGAAAAATCAGAAATTTTTGCTATTTTCGTTGTGTGAAGTTTATTACTAACATATCGTGCACTGATGTTTATTTCAACCGTTGGTGGCAAGGTGAAAAAATCACATTATGACATATTTTGGCGTTATTGAAGTCTAATTTTGAAAAAAACATAAAAAGGAATAAATATGAATAAACTACAAGCTTATTTTGAGTATTTTGATAAATACTACGAAGTAGAAAGTTGGGATTGGTATAAAAGTTTAAAATACTGGATTACAATTTCCCAAGATATTAAAAAAGAAGTCTCAATAATAAATTTCTCTCAAAATGAGAATAAAAAAGACTTATTAGAAAAAATAATAAAAGAAAAGTCAAATAATGAATTAAATACTATTGAGGATTACTGTCAAAGATATCTTTTTAAAAGCAACAATGAAATTTCAACTATTAGACAACAGTTGTTAACACACGAAAGACGTACAGAAATAGTAGAAAAATTAAATAATACACCAGAGTTACTTATTGAGATAATAAAAGAGAAAGATATAAATAAGGCAGAAATTTATATTCGTAATTTAGTAGTTGACAATGTTAATTCTGTAATATACAGATTTTTAAGAGTTCTGTTCCCAGAAGACTTAACTTCTCCTGATGCACCTAATAGATTGAATCAAAGAATTGATATAATAAAATCTAAACTTGGCATAGAAATAACAGGAAATCATTTAGAAAAACACGAAAAATTAATGAATTCCATTAATTCAGATGACATAATGAAGAAGCAAATCTTTTTTTGGATTATTCTCGATATGCTTGAAAGTAATTTAAACCTTAAAAAAGCTATTGTATATTACGGTGCACCAGGAACGGGAAAAACCTATAAAGCTAAAAATATAGCGAAGCAATTTATTGACCAACATCGTATTAAAATAGGTAGTAATATTCAAAATAATTATCAGATAAAAACAATTCAATTCCATCCATCATATTCTTATGAAGATTTTATCGAAGGAATAAGACCACGTTCTGATAAATCACTAAAACTAATTAACGGTACATTTAAAGAATTTTGCAAGAATGCAGGTGAAAAAGAGATACAACTTTATAAAAATGCTGATTTTATTAATAATGAAAACTTTAAAAAGGTTGGTTACAAATTTAGTTTGATTAAAGTATCAGAATTAAATGAAACCCAAAAGAAGATTTTAAACATTAATACCAAAAGTTTGCCCGAAGGTATAACAATTGAAGAAGTTGTCGAACCGGCATTCTTTATAATTGATGAAATAAATAGAGCAGAACTATCGCGAGTTTTTGGTGAATTAATGTATAGCCTTGAATATCGAGGTTATGTAGGAAAGATTAAGACTCAATATTCGTATTTGAATCAGAATAAAAATGATGAAAGTGTATTCTTTTGGGAAAATGAAGAAGATTGGTTTTTTATTCCGCAAAATGTATATATCATAGGAACAATGAATAATATTGACCGTTCTGTTGATAATTTTGATTTTGCATTAAGAAGAAGGTTTATGTGGGAAGAAGTACAGCCAAATTTCAATATTGTAAGAAATATCCTTACTGCTAATTGGAAAGATGATTTAGCAAGTGCTTTTGAAACACTAAATGAAAAAATTGAACAAGAGGAATTGTTGGGTAAAGATTACAGAATTGGTCATTCCTATGCCTTAGAAGTTATGCCTATTCAAAATAAATTTGAGTCTGTTACTGAAGTTAAAAATTTTCTTTGGAATGATTATATAAAACCTTTATTGGAAGAGTATTTGCGTGGTTTAGGAGATGAACAAAAGACACAAGAGAAATTAGAACAATTCAGGGAAGAATTTGGAGTATAATTTATTATGAACGCAAAGGATTTTTTTAATTCAGAGATTAAAGATAATTCATTTAACGGATATTCTTTAAATAAACTTTCAGATTTTAATATAGATTTTTATTGTAATACATATAGAAAACATACAAGTCATTATGAAATCAGAAAAAATGGCATTGTAGCTTTTATAAAAGAACTACACAAAAAATTAGCCAATAAAAGTTTATCTGAATTAAATTTATCTCAAATAACCTTTGACGAAGAATATGAAGCAAATCAAGAACAGAAAATATTTGATATAAGTGGATATAGCTTTGATAATTTAAAAATATTTACGGGAAATATTGTAGGTTCTATTGTTTATAAATCGAACAATTTTAATATCAATTGTCGATTTGGAAATGAGTTTCTACAATATATGATAGCAAATACAAGTGGATTTTTGGAACTTGAAAATTTAGGCTCCATAAATAAAAATTTAGGTCTTGGAGAATGGATTTTAATTTATTATTGGAAGTTACAATTAAAAAAAGCCTTTTCACTTGGAATTTACAAAACATATCAGAAAAAGAAAGAGAATTTAACTTTTATCAAAGGCTCAATAGATATTAATTCCTATATAAAAAAAGAGTATTTTGACGGGAAGACGGTTTGTAATTTTAAAGAACATAGTTATAAAAATGAACTTAATTCTGTTATTAACAAGGCTCTAACAAAGGTCTTTAAATCAAAGTATCAACCTATTGTTGCAGATATTTACGATGTAAAAAATGCTTTTAATTCAATAAATACTAAGGAAGTAAATTTAAAATTAATCCAAAAGAAGAAAGTGCTAAATCCTTATTTTAAAAAGTATAATCAGGTTTTTGATTTATCATTAAAAATACTAAAAGATGAATTTGCAAATGTTGGTGAATCTAAATCAGATTTTTCCGCATTCCTTTTCGATATTTCGTTATTATTTGAACATCATATTAGAAAAATATTAAAACAAAGATATACTCTATTCCCTAAGAATAAAAAAGAGTTTAGTATTCCAAATGGCATTTATGAGAATAATATTTATCCAGATGTAATCATTGATTACGGA
>CAZNYH010000054.1:0-4648 GCA_964577235.1 uncultured archaeon
GTGAAGATGTATTTTATTCCGAATCAAAAGTATTTAATTGTATTTTTAATGAGAAGTTATGTAAAGATGGAAACAATTGTATTTTAGTTCCAGATTATAATGGAAAAATAGTAATAAAAAAATTATGTTCTAATAACTAATGATAATCGTCAAGTTTGGAGGAGCAGCAATAACTAGGAAAGACCTAGAATGCACTCTAAGAAATGGAGTCTTCATAAGATTATGTCATCAATTGGCTGATTACTTAAAAGATACGAAAGAAAAATGTATTCTAGTTTTAGGTGCTGGAAGTTTTGGATACCCATTTTTAGAGAAAATTAAAAATAATCCCGAAAATAAATTTTATTATGTTTCTAAAGTACAATATTACATGACAAAATTAATTGCTAAAGCGTCCAAAATTTTAATTGAAGATGGAGTACCTTCAATTCCGATTACTTCTATAGTTTTTGGAGAAGAATTTATAAATCATATCAAAAAATTAGTAGATAATTTTGTTCCTGTAATCCACGGGAGTTTTAATAGTAATTTAAACGTTTTAAGCGGAGACACTCAAATTAAAGAAATTGCTAAAAAATTAAATCCTGAAAGAATTATTTTTGTAACAGATGTAGATGGAGTTTATGATAAAGATCCCAAGAAACATCCAGATGCAAAACTAATCCCAATTATCGAAAAAGGGAAATTTTGGAAAGATAACCTAATGGGCTTTAAATTAAAAGAAATTTCCGAAATCCCATGCGAAGTAGGAATTGTAAATGGTTTAAAAAAAGATGCTTTTAAAAGGGCATTATATTACAGAGATTATGGAACGAAAATAATATAGAAATTTCTCTATTATGATTTCTTCAAAAAAATCGTAGATTTTTTATAGAATTATTTCTATTAGCAGAACATATTAAAAATTATTTTTTATTTTTTCTTTTCTTTTTTGGTTCATATTTGAATTTATGACCGGTTATTACAGAAATAGCATATCCGTTTTTCACTAAATGTAACACTCTTTTCTCAATTATTGTAAGCCAATATATATTTCTTTAAAACATCTGATTTTTTAGGCATTATTATAAATATTTACAAAAAATAATAGGAGATTTAAAAAGCAATTATTTTGATAAATTTACTAATATAAATCATAATTTAAAATTTAATGAGAATTATTGAAATAGCCAAAAAAAGAGGGTTTATTTGGGGGCCAACCCCTGAAATATATGGAGGGAGTTCAGGATTTTATGATTATGGACCGTTAGGATCTTTATTAAAAAGAAATATTGAAAACGTAATAAGGTATTATTTCTTTCAATATAATTTTGTAGAAGTAGAATCCCCTATTGTATCAATTGAAAAAGTTTGGAAAGCATCCGGTCACTTAGATAGATTTCATGATCCAGTAGCAAAATGTGAAAAAGGGCATGAAATTAGAATAGATAAACTAATTGAAGAAAAGTTAAATATTATTGAAACTGATTTGGAAAAGTTAAAGAAAATTGTTGAAGAAAATAACATAAAATGTGACTGTGGTGCAAAATTTAAGGAATTCTATTACTACAACCTGATGATGAAAACCACTTTATTTGGGGGAGAAACTGCATGTTTAAGAGCAGAAACTGCTACAATGTTATATTTGCTGTATCCTAGATTATTTGAATATTTCAGAAAAAAATTACCATTTGGAGCGTTTATGATTGGGAGAGTTTTTAGGAATGAAATTTCTCCAAGGAAATGGATTACCAGGATGAGGGAATTTACTCAAGCAGAGGGTCAAATATTTTTAGAAGAGGACGAATTTGCTGAACCCGATTGGGAGGAGAAAATAATTGTCTATTCAGCAGAACATCAAGAAAAAAATTTGGAGCCTGAAGAAATGACTTTAAAAGAGATGTTAAACTACTTAAATTCTGATTATAAAACTTATGCATTTGCAATTTGGTTTGCAAAAAAAGTTGCTGAAACAATTGGATTAAAAGTTAGATTTAGACAACATAGGGATTATGAAAAAGCACATTATGCAAAGGATGCTTGGGACATGGAGGTAAAAACGTCTTATGGTTGGTTAGAAGTTGCAGGGATTCATGATAGAGGAAAATACGATTTGACAAGACACAAAGAATTTTCAGGGGAAAAATTCGAACCTGTAAACATTATTGAAATTTCTTTTGGGGTAGATAGATTAGTTTTTGCAACTTTAGATACTTCATTCACTCAATTGAAAAATACAGAAGGATTTATATTTAATCCTATAATTGCTCCAATAAAAGCAGTAATCTTGCCTTTAGTTTCAAAAGATGGGTTACCTGAAATAGCAAAAGAAATTTATAATGAATTAAAAAAATATGTAATTTGCTATTATGATGAAAAAGGAAGTATAGGAAAAAGATATGCAAGAAGCGAAGAAATTGGAGTTCCTTTTGCGATAACTATTGATTATCAAACTAAAGAAGACGATACTGTAACTATTAGATTCATTCAAGACGGAAGTCAAATAAGAGTTCATAAAGAGAATTTAAAAGAATTTTTATTGGAAAAATGCTATTTAAATAGAAGCGGATGGTTATAAATTAATGCTATCATATTGTTTAATAGGATTTATTTTATTTGTAATATATAATATCTTACAAAGAATTTGGATAAAATTAAATATTCAACATTCTGGAATCGATTTTCATAAGAAATTTCAAACAAAATCTATTTTAAGGGGAGGGTTTTTGGTTCCAGTTTTGTATATAATTTATTTGCTTGTATTATCTAATCCACTGGCATTTCCTCTCGCAATATTAAATTTATTATTTTTAGTTTTTGGATATTTAGATGAAAGTTCATGGAAAGGTATTTTTCCTCAAAAAATAAAGTTCATACTACCATTCTTCTTGGCAATAATTCCTGCTCTTCTATTTGAAAAAAATTACTTATGGTTATTATTGTTTACTATAAAGTTACCACCTATAGTTTATAGTTTTATTATGGCTCTTGGAATTCTTGGTTCTTCACAAGCATTTAATCAGTTTGCTGGATATGATGGATTTAACCCTTTAATGGCAGTTTCTATCATTTTGATGTTAACCATTATAAAACCAACTATTGTCCCATTGTCCATTCCTTTAGTATTTTTAATTTTAGGATTTTACTTTTACAACAAATATCCTTCAAGATGTTTCCCTGGAGATAGTTTTACATATACAGTTGGAGCCACAATAGGATATTTAACTTGTGTAGCAGGAGTAGAAATTTTATGTTTTGTATTTTACTTATTGTATTTCATTGAATTTTTTATAAAGTTATTGAACTTTTTAAATGTTGAAAGTTTCACTTTTCATTTAAAAGAAGGTTTCTTATTTGAAGGTTTTAAAACATCTTTGTTTCAATACTTTATAAGCAAAGGGTTTAAAACAGAAAGGGCAGTAGTTTTTATAATTATATTTTTACAAGTTATTTTATGTTTAGTCACTATTTTAATTGTTAGCATTTTAAATTAAGCCTCTTTGTCTCTTTCTAATTCTTTTCCATCTTTTTCTTTTTTTCTTTCTCCACTTCCATCTTTGCATAGCTCTTGGCTTTTTATATCTAGAGGTATCTTTTTTTCGACATCCAACTCCTCCTGGCATTGTATCACCTTATATGTTTCTATTATTTATTATTAATGAAATTTAAAATAGATAACAAAATTTTTGAGATGTTTCCAAAGTTAAAAGTTTCTTTAATAATATGTAGAAATGTAAACAACTATAATGAGTCAAAAATCATTAAAAAATTGTTTGAGGATTGTCATTTGGACGTATCTATTTCTGAAATTCCAATGATAAAGGAGTGGAAAGAAATATATACTTCTTTAGGATATACTAGATATAAACCTCCAACTGAAATTATAGCGAGATCAATCCAAAGAGGAGAAGTTCCAATTACTTATAACAAATTACAAGATATAGCAAATTACATCATGGCAAAATATTTTGTTCCAGTTAATATAATAGATTTTGATAAAATAAAGGGAGGTATTGAATTAACAATTGCTGAAAATGAAAAACCAGTATTAGTTATAGGAGAAATTGAAGAAAGACCACCAAAAGATGGTGAAATAATTTACAAAGATTCTGAATCAACAATTATAAGAAGATTTAACTGGAGGGTTGTTGAAAGAGTAAAAGTAACACATGATACTAAAAATGCTATTTACATTATAGAAACTTTTGAAACTGTGCCTGAAAAATTAATTGACGAGTTAAAATACCTAGTTATAGAAGAATGTGGAGGAATAACTGAAGAATATTCGTTAGATAAAGAAAATCCTGAAATAGAAATTACAGAATGATTATTTACAGTATACTTGGATGTTTTCATCCAAAAAAGTTAAAATTAAATATATTGGAGGGTTTGATAGTTGATCAATAGTTGTTTCACCTTCACAAAATTTTAATCCTTTTTGTTTATAAAATTCACATAAATAACCTCCTAAAACATATTTTTCATTGTTAATGTCAAACCAAAAAGGATTGTTGTTATAATGTCCATAAAATTTGTAATTAATTTTATTTTCGAATTTTAAATAAACTACTGTATTTTCATCTTTAAATTCACAATAAAAAGGCTTATCTGCATAATATTTTTCCTTTAACAATTTAATTAAACCATTTTTATCCATAATTTTATATTT
>CAZNYH010000055.1:0-2652 GCA_964577235.1 uncultured archaeon
GGGCTTTGAATTATTGTATAAAAAATCATTTGAAGGATGAAGAAATTGTAATAATCTTCGATGCAGATGCTGAAGTGCCTAAGGATTTCTTTTGGAAGATGAATTCTATGTTGGAGAAGTATGACGTTGTTCAGGCAAGATCTGTAGGAAGAAACGGACTCTCTCCTGGCAATATTTATACTTCCTGTCTTATTTTATTAGTAAATCCTTTTTTAAACATATTTAATTCAATTGTAATTACAGGTTCTGGATTTGGGGTTAGAAGAAATGTATTTGAAAAAGTTTTATTTAATGAGAAAATATTAATCGAGGATTTTAAATTTGGTGTTGATATTTCAAAAGTTGGATTCAAATCATTCTATGATAAAGATAATGTTATTATAATTTCTTCTCCCAAAAAAGAAAAAGATATGGAATCTCAATTGATTAGATGGGGTTTTGGTGGAATGCAATCATTTTTAGATTTTTCTTTAACTCCAAATTACATAATTTCTTTCTTTTGTGTAGTCTACGAGGTAATTTACTCGGTAATTTTTTTCCCTATTATCTTTCCATTTTATTTAATCCATTTGATTCCAATAATATTAATTGTCCACTGGAATTTTAAAAAAATAAATATAAAACTTTTGGAGAATACATTCATAGCAATTTTGATTATTGTAAAATCATACCTAAAAGCTTTATTTAAGTATATTACCAATAAAAAATTAGTTTGGATTCCAACTAAAAAAGATTAAAATAAAGTTTTTTGGATTTTAGTTTCCTTCAAAATATTTTCATAAGAATAAATTTCACTTAATCTTTTATATTCTTCTTCTGATTTTGGGATTATGGGTTTTCCATATTGTCCTCCCCCACCCGGAATATAAACTATTTTATTTTCTCTCATAAATTTTATTGGCATCCTCACTGGTTCTGGAATCTCATCAATTGGTTTTTCAAATAAAAAATACAATTCTGTCTCTCCTTCTAAAATTTTATTATAATATTCTTCATTTTGTTTAGTTCCGATTTTATAACCTAAAACAATCTCAATTAATTCCATAAGTGGTACATTATAATAGTAAGGAACTCGGTTTTTATTTCCTTCACAATCTTTCAACATCAAAATTCTATCTCTAACACCTCTTTTTATATTTCCTCCGCAAGGACATTTCCAATTTAAGGATTCCGCCATTTCTAAAGAATATTTTTTATAACATCTATTACATGCAGTCATATGATATTTTCCTTCTCTTGGATTTAACCCAATATTAAAAATTATTTTGTTATTTTTTATACTTTCTAACACGTTTTTTGGAGTTAATTTATTAACTTCGATTTTTTGGCTTTCTCTACCTAATCGGTGAGGTAAATATGTGTGGCAATCTGAATTTGATAGAAAAGGAAATTTATGATTGTCGCTTATTAAATCAGCCATATAAGAATCAGCACTTAAACCTAACTCTAGAAAACTAATTTCCTCCCAAAATTCTCCATAACATTCAACTAATTTATCAAAATGAGCGTAAACCCCAAAATAAGGAGTAAATGCATGTGCAGGCCCAAAAAGAACATCATTTTCAACACAAATTTTTGCGATTGTTTTCCCATCAATTTTTAATTTAGGTCGCCCATCTATTTCTAAATTTCCATATTTTTTAAGTTCACTTTCAATATTTTTGACCATATCTAAATCTTCAAAAAGCAGTACGTGATGCACTCTATTTTTATCTTCAATTTCAGTTTGAAGAATAAATAAAGTTTCTCCATTATACTCCTCAAATTCTTTTCTCCATTTTGGATGAAGAATATCTCCCGTTCCCAAAACTTTTAATCCTTTAATTTGAGCGTATTTATCTAATAATTCAAAACTCATATTTTTTGAAGTTCCTCCTGAATATTTTCCATGAATATGTAAATCACAATAAACTTGCATTAGATTTAAAACATTTATATTTAGACAATTAATAACACACTTTAAGGAAAATATTTGTATATTTGACTTCTATGTAATACTCGATATAAAACAACCCTTCCGTTTTCATATTTCAAACCAATTCGATAATCTCCTAATCTTATTCGATAATAATAAGTGTAACCTTTTATTTTCTTTATATTTCGAATGTCTTTTATACTTTTAGCTTTTATTAATTCTTCAAAAATAATTTCTATTCGCTTTTGAATATGTTTTGGTATCTTTTTAAAATCTTTAATGAAAGATTTCTTTACCAAAACTTCCATAATTTTTAAACAGATTATACACTAATTACTATGCAACGTGATTATGAATTTATTATTTTCTTAAATTCTTCAAAACTAATTTCTTCTTCATTTTCAACTTCTTCCATTGCTTTACCTAATCCATAATCCAGCAAAATCTCTTCTATTTTTTTAAAAGTTCCATAATCAATTATAACTCCTTTTATGTTCCCTTTTTCATCAGTGATATAAGATTTAATTATGTTCATTATATATTTGTAAGACATAACAATTATACATAATTATTAAAATAAGTTTTAGTTCAGAAGTAAATCCAGCTATAGACATTTTCATTCAAAATACCTATAGACATCTTTTTAATCTTCTCAGCAAAATTAGAAGTGTAAGTCATAAACAAATAACCAATCTCTCTCTTATCACTTTTATTTAGCTTATCTTTATTATCCTTCA
>CAZNYH010000056.1:0-6205 GCA_964577235.1 uncultured archaeon
TTGCCAAAATCTACAATATTTATTTTTCCTGGAGAATATAACGCATACAATTGTTTCCTTATTTGATTGGGTGCTAATGAAGTAAATTCACCTTTAGAATTTCTTCCTTCAGGAACTCCAATTATTGCAATATCACAACTGTTTAATAATTCAATTGGATTAGATAAGCTTTCAAATTTTACATTTGAAAACATAAGTTCATCTTGATTATTCATGTGTGAATAATTAAATGATGAAACATCAATAAAATCTAAATATCCAATTATATCATTTATCATTAACTAAATATAACAAAATTTTAAAGAAAACAAATAATAATTAATGATATCTCTTGGTGAGGATGTTCCTGCTTTAATTCCAATTGCATTCTCAATAGCTTTGTTTTTATTTGTTTTATATCATGGATTAACAACTATAGGAAAAGTAGATTCTGAAGTTAAAGCCATAGAAAATTCTATAGAAATAGCCAGTTTATTTTCAGCTCATGGATCAATATCAAAAGAAGATTTCGACAGAATTTGTGAATATTTAAAAACTAAATACTCTAAATTTGAAATCATATTAAAAAATTGGAGTTGTGGTAAAATTACAAAATGTAAAGATAAAATTTTGATGAAATACCCTGTTGTAATTAACGATAAATATAACATTTTAGAGTATTTAAATGTAACTGTTTGTGGTGATTAAATGAAAAGTATAGCCACAATTACAGATGCTATGTTTTTGTTCATAGCGGTTGTAATAGCATGTAGCATTATTCTATTTGCTGAAGCTCATTATGGAAGTACACTATATGATTTAACTTATGACACTTATTTAAATTTTTATGTTTTGCAAGCAATGAATTGTTTGTATAATATTCAAATTGAGATTGGTTCTGGAAAATATGATTATTTGATGACACAAATATTGAAATATATTTCTGTTGGTGATTATGACAGTGCAAATGAATTACTAATAAAATACATTCCAAAAATTTTTGACCCTATTAAGGATAATTATTATTTTTATGTAATTTTAGGATATAGAACTGGAAATTCTATGATTTACATTTCAAGCATATTTAAATATGATAAGAAGTGGTACAATGCAAGAATAGATAACATAGAGTTTAAAACAATAGTTTCTGAAATAATTGAAAATCCGAAATATAATTATAACATTTATTCTACTTCAGCACCGATTTTGATTGAAAAAGGAGGAAAAACATATAATGGGCATATTTATGTTGGATTTTTGCCCAAATTAATTCCGTTAGAAAAAATATGTGAAGATAGAAAAGTTTCTTTAAGTTGGGAGGAAATTAAATAGCGGGCCCGCTGGGATTTGAACCCAGGACCTACGGCTTAGAAGGCCGCCGCTCTATCCAGGCTGAGCTACGGGCCCTTATAAATATTTATACACAATGTTATTTATATGCATATCACTTACAAAACTCGTTTTCTATCTCATAAACAATTCTAGTTATATCGTATTTTAAGTTACTTAAATCATTAACATATATCCATTTTTTAATTCTTGATTTAGTTATGTTACTAAGGGATTCTGTAATCCAGCCAAACAATTTATTTAACAAAAAAACATAATCTAAAAATTCTATAGTTTTAAATATTTTTTCTGTAGTAGATTCGTTTTTTGCTTCAATTTCAAGTATTAATTCAGGATTTCTATACACAAGGAAAAACTCTATTTTTATTTTCTTCTTTGGGTGGTAATATACTGCAGGATATTTCTCAAAATACCCTAAAGATTTCATTGTGTTGTCAATTATTTTCCATATATTTTTAATTTTCATTAAAAGATTTTAACTGTTAAAAATAAAATTTTCTATGTTAGTGAAAGTCTAATTAATATCTTTAATTTAATACATAATGATAAAAATAGGGTTTGAAATTCACGTTCAACTAAACACAAAATCAAAATTATTTTGCAATTGCCCAACAAATTATCAAGAGGTTCCTCCAAATACTAATGTATGTCCTATTTGCACAGGACAACCAGGAGCAAAACCTATGAAGGTAAATAGCAAAGCTTTAGAATTAGGATATTTAGTTTGTAAAGCCTTAAATTGCAAATTGAATGATAAAGTAATATTTTTGAGGAAACACTATTTTTATCCTGATTTACCAAATAATTATCAAAGGACATCTAAACCTATAGGAGAAGAAGGGATTTTCCAAGGAATTAGGATAAAAGAAATTCACGTTGAAGAAGATCCTGGAAATTATTTATTAAAAGACGGTTTGGTGGATTATAATAGAAGTGGATTGCCTTTGATTGAGATAGTAACGCATCCAGACATAAAAAGTATAGAAGAAGGCGAAAACTTTTTAAGAGAATTGAAATTTTTACTAGAATATTTAGGAGTAATAAAATATGTTTTTAAAGTAGATGTAAATGTTTCACTTGAAGGTGGTGAAAGAGTAGAAATTAAAAATATCAACTCTATTGAAAATGTCGAAAGAGCATTAAGATATGAAATTCTAAGGCAAAAAAGATTATTAGAGAGTGGGGAAAAAGTAATCAGAGAGACAAGACACTTTGATGAAGAAAGAGGAATAACAGTCTCTTTAAGAACAAAAGAAACTGAAGAAGATTATAGATATGTCTGGGACCCTGATTTACCTATTTTTGATGCAGAACATATAATAAAAAATTTAAAATTACCTGAATTGCCATGGGAAAAAATAGAAAGATTAATGAAGGAATACAACATCTCTCGAACTTTGGCTAGATCTATAATAGAAGACCATAATTTATGTAATTACTTTGAAAAAATAGGAAAACATCCAAAAGCCAAAGAATGGATTCAAATTTTAATAGGAGAATTGAATTATAGAAACATAACTTTCAGTGAAATAGATTTAAAGAAAGTAGAAGAAATAAGAAAATTATATTTTGAAAATAAAGTGGCAAAACATTATGGGATTGAATTGCTGAGAAAAGTATTGAATGGAGAAAAAGTAAACATCATTGAAGAAAAAATAATTGTTGATGAAAAATTAATTAAAGAAGTTATAGACAAATATAAAAAAGCTGTGGATGATTATTTATCAGGAAAAAAAGAGGCTATTCAATTTTTGGTTGGGAGAGTATTAGAAAAAACTCACAAAAAAGCAGATCCAAAAGAAGTATACTATAAAGTAAAAGAAGTTTTAGATAAACTTTAAACTATTTTTCTCCAGTTTATTTTTTCATATATTCTTTTTAATTTTTCTGGTAATCCTTTCTCTTTTATCTTTTTTCTCAACTCAATCATTAAATCAAGAAGTTCTACCAAAGCATTTATTTCATCTTCAGTAAATTCTTTCTCTAATACTTCTTTATATTCCCACATTTTAGTTCTTAACAATGCAGACATATACATAGTTGTATGTCCGACTCTTTCTAAAAGACTTATAGTCCTAAACAAATCTTCTTTTGGCGTCATAAATATAATATTGTAAGTTCTTTTATTAAAGTTTTAATCTCATATTTTTTGAATATTCTTCAAATCCTAATTTTTTCCAGAATTTTAGACCTATTTCATTTTTACAATGCACTGTTATTGTTATGTACTTTACTTTTTTACTTTTGCTTAATTTTATAATTTCTTCAACTAACTTTTTGCCGATTCCTAATTTTCTATATTTTTCATCAACATATAAATCAGAAATATGTGTGATTTTTTCTGAATAGGCTGGGTGTTTTTTGATTCTAAATATTATAAATCCTACAATTTTGCCCTCAAGTTCAGCCACTAAAATTTGTTTAATAACTTTTCTAATATATCTTTTAGAGTTTATTTTTGAACTATAAAAATTATCTAAACGGTGATGATATTCTGCTAATTTTTTGTGTAACTTTGAAATTTCACCTACCTCTTTCAACTTTGCTTTTCTTATGATTATACTTGGCATTAAAAATATTTTTTAACTTTTTTATAATGGAAATCTGGAAAATTCATAGAAAAATAGCAATAGATTTCATAAAAGAGCAAGGCTTAGATAAAGACAAAAATGTGTTGGCGATAGTGTTTTTAGGAAGTATCGGAAGAAAATTAGGAGATGAATTCAGTGACATTGACATAAGTTTAATAGTTTCTAAAAAATTTGATGCTGAAAGATATGGATTAAGAATTCCTTATTTAGGAGATGTTAAATACAAAGGCTATTTGGTAGATGTATATATTGAAGAAATTGACAAGTTTTGCAAACTAGATTGGGATATGGGAACAAAATGGACTTATAAGTATAGTGAAATTTATATTGATAAGGCGAATATAAAAGAAATTATCACAGAAAAAACAAACTTGAAAGAAGAAGAATGGAAATATTTAGAGATGGAAGGAATTGTTCAATCAAAATATTTTGGGGTGTACTTACCAAAAAAATGGTTGAGTAGATTTGGAGGACATATAATAAATTCAAATATGAATTTATATAAAGGAATTAAATTTTTATATCAAGCTATTTACGCATACAATAGAGAATTAATACCTGCAGATCCTTGGTATTTCTTTTGGGCTAAATATAAAAACTTTCGAGAACCAATAGAAATAAATTATTTAGAACACTATATCGAAGAAATTTTGGAAATTAAAAATATAAATGAAAAAATTAAAAAATTTGAGAACTTATTAGATGAATTAATACCAAAGTTTGAGAAACATCTCAAAATTTCGTATGAAGAAATGGAACGAATAATATAATTCTTTTATTTTTTAATGATAAACTTATCAAGAATTTTAGAGATCCTTTCAGGTAAAGGTTCAGTGGAAAAAGCAATAAAAGAATTAAAAAAAGAACTTTTAAGTGCAGATATTGAAGAAGAAATCGTTAATGAATTAATAAATAAAATAAAAAATAGACTTTCAAAAGAGAAAACTCCTGGGATTTCTGAAAGAGAATTATCTAAAAAAATATTTTTTGAAGAACTGAAAAACATTTTTGGAGAAGAGAAAGAATTTAATATTATAAAACACAGGAAAATTCTATTAATTGGTTTATATGGATCAGGAAAAACCACAACATGTGCAAAATTATGTTGGTATATTAAATCAAAGGGATTTGATCCAGTTTTTATTGAAGCAGATACTTTTAGAAAAGGAAGTTATGATCAAGCAAAACAATTAGCAGAACAAATTAAAGTAAAATTCTATGGAGATGAAAACGAGAAAAATTCTTTAAAGATAATAGAAGAAGGTTTAAAAATCAAAGGAACTCATTATATTGTGGATACTTCTGGAAGAGATGCTTTAAATGACGATTATATTAAAGAAATTGAGAATATCCAAGAATTTTTCAAGCCAGATTTAACATTACTGGTAATACCATCTGATGTCTCTTCAAGAGTGGTAAAGCAATTTGAAAAGTTTAAAATAGATGGAGTAATAATTACAAAGATGGATGGGGTTGGAAAAGGAGGTGCTGTTTTAACAATTTTAAAAAGAATGAAAATTCCCGTATATTTTATAGGAACTGGGGAAAAGATTCATCAGTTTCAACCATTTTCTACAAAAGAGTATGTGGCAAAATTATTTGGGATTCCTGATTTTGAAAGTTGGTATAAAAAATTTGAAATTGTAAAACCTGTTGTAGAGGAAATCAACACTGAGGAATTTACTCTAGAAGAATTTATAAAATCAATTGAAAAATCAGAAGTTAGTTTAGATTTATTCGGACAAGATATTTTAAATATGTTTAAAAATTTTGGAGTTAAATTAAATCTTGACAAAGAAGATTTGGAAATGATGTATCATAAAAACAAGAAAAAATTCATCGCAATTTATAATTCTATGACTATTCAAGAAAGGAAAAATCCAGAGATTGTTTTAAAAGAAAAATCGAGAATAACACGGATTGCTAAAGGTTCAGGAACCTCAGAAGAAGATGTGAAATTGTTTATTAACCAATATCTCATGACTAAAAAGTTATTGAAATCTCAACCTAGGAACATTTACGATTTATTAAGGAAATTCGGAGGTTTTAGATTTAGATTCCCCTAATTTCAGATAAAAATGTTATATATCAGTATGAGTTAATTATATTCATGGGACTTGGACTGGTTAAAAAAGTTGGAAAGAAAATTGCAAGAGGATTTTCAAAAGGAAGTTTTAAAAAAATAGCAACTGCAGTAGCAGGAGCTTGTGCAGCGATAATGGCAAAAGCGAGCGCTCAAATTGTAGCTATACCATACAAAATAAAAGAAAAAGTATCTTTTTTAG
>CAZNYH010000057.1:0-2960 GCA_964577235.1 uncultured archaeon
AGAGTTTATCCAAAAGGAAAAAGTGAAAATGAAGCTCACACAGAATATGTTGTAAAAGTAATTTCAGAAAATAATGTATTAGTTATGAATGAATTAACAAGAATGGTAAGAATGGCTCAAACTGTTAAAGCAAAATTATTGCTTGCTATTGTGGATTCCGAAGGTGAGTTCGTGATTTTAAATGTTAGTAGATTTTATAGTTGATAGATATAAGTGGATAAGGCTAAAGAGTTTATTTAAAACAATTTTTATTAAATAATTTTTAATTAATTCAATCCAAATTTCTTTCTTCACATATCTTTGGCACATTTTCTTTTATAATTTTATCCATATAATTAAATAACGTAGGATATTTTGAAATTGAAATAAAAAACTAACAATCGTTAGGATATTCATTAATAATATTTCTTTAAATCCCAAATCCATTTATTATCTACTAACACTTTCATATCTCCTATCCATTTTAATTCTCCTTTTTGAGGTAGTGGGAAAGTTTTTCCGCAAGAACTGCATTTTAAATATCTTTTTTTCCGTTTTGAAATCATCAAGATTAGTTTTCCTCTACATTCACATTCTCCAAAAATCTTATCTTTATATTTTTCTAAGAATATTTCTTTTCCTACATTTTGATTTTCTAGTAGTTTTTTTACCACCTCTTTCAATAAATTTCTAGATAAATTCACTACATCTTCTTTAGTTTTATTTCCTTTTTCAATTTCATCCATATTCTTTTCTAATTCTGCAGTCATATCTGGATAAATTACTGGATTATCCAATTTCTCAAAGATTTCTATTACCCTCTTTCCCAACTCAGTAGGTTTTATTTTTTTACTTCCAGTGATATATCTTCTCTCATACAGTTTTTTTATAATTTCATGTCTTGTAGATTTAGTTCCTAAATTCAAAGTTTCCATTTTTTTAATCAAATCTCCTTGAGAATATCTTTCTGGAGGTTTTGTCTTATGCTTTTCAATTTTAAACGTTCCTTCAAAACTTTTTGGAGGTTCTGATTCTTGAATTTCTTTTGGATATATTTCTGTCCACCCTTTTTCAATAACTTTTCTAAATTCTCCCACAAATTTGATTCCATCAAAATCTAAAATTATTTTAGTTTTATTTACAATACAATCAACATAAACTGTTGCTAAAAATCTTCTTACAATCAAATCATAAATCTTTTTCTCCTTTTCATCCATTGGTCCGTATCCAACTGGATGAATTGGAGGGTGATCATCTTTTTTAGATTTTCCATATGAAGGTCTCTTGGGTGGGTAAACTTTAAAAGCTAACTCTTTATAAGGAGTATTAAATAGCATTCTTACTTTTTCTTCTAAATTTAAAGTTTCAGGATATACATTTGTATCAGTTCTTGGGTATGAAATATAACCTTTCATATATAAATTTTCCGCTATTTTCATAGCTTCATCTGCTGAAAACCCTAATTTAGTAGCTTCTTTTAAGAATTCAGTAGTATTAAAAGGAGTTGGTCTTGGGATAATTTCTTTAGTTTCTTGTTTATAAATTTCTGCTTTTAAATTTTTTATTTTATTTAATAATTCTTTAGCTTCTTTTTCAGAAAGTTTTTTCTCGTAATAAAATTTTTTCCCTTCTACAATATATACTAATTTATAATAAATTTCAGGTTTGAAATTTTCAATTTCTCTTTCTCTATCCACGACTAGTTTTAAAGTGGGTGTTTGAACTCTTCCCACTGATAAAAAATCTTTCCCTCTACAACCTGAAACTACAGATAACCACCTAGTTAAAGTTGCTCCCCAATATAGATCAATATCTCTTCTAGCCCACGCTGCTGATGCTAAATTGTAATTAGGGTTTTCTAGTTTAGAAAATGCTTTTTTAATATCTTTTTCAGTAATTGCTGAGAATCGAGCCCTATAAATTTTAACATTTGGGTTTATTTCTTTGATAATTTCTACCGCTTCTAATCCAATACTTTCTCCTTCCCTATCATTGTCAGTTGCTATAATAATTTCCGAAACATAAGGTGCCAAATATCTTAATGCATCACAAATATTCTTATATCTTTCTACTGTTCTTAAATCACTATTAATCAATTTTTCTAAATTTAAATCCCATTTTCTAAATTCTTCAGGAAAATCTACATCTATAATGTGCCCTTTTAGAGGAAATATTAACCCATAATTAGTTTCCCAACATAATATTTTGTTAATCAATTTTTTTCGTGGATTTCCCAATATTTTTGCAATTCTTTCACCGGCTAAAGGTTTTTCTACTATAATTAGTCGCATAAATTAAGTTAACTTAAGAAGTTTAACATTTTTAACTTTAATATTTTTATTTTCAATTGAATTTAATTCGCATCCTATTGGATCAGATATTAATAATTCTACTTCTAACTCTTCTAAAATTTTTGCTTTATCTTTTCCATTACAAATAAATATTTTATTAAATCTATTTGCAATAACTTCGACTTTTAATCCATATTTTTTGATTATAATTGCTATTATTTCCTCAAAGTTTGATGATATAATTATTACTTTTTCTTTTTTCTGATTTTCGATTAATTCATAAAAGATCGGTGTTTTAGTTGCCTCAAAGGTCTCAATTACTATCTTTTCTAGTTTTTCTCTTGGTATTTTAGCAAAAATATTAGATAAAATGGTAAAAGCGACTTTGACCAATATCTTGTTTAATTTTGAACTTTTTATAATTGTATTCAATTTTAATAGTTGCTTTAAAAACATTAAGATAGGTGCGAAAGAAACTACCTTAATCTTTGTAGTTTGATTTGTAGTTTCTTTTAAAATGTTTAGCAACATTTTTTCTACAAAATTTCTAACTAAAGTCCCATCGAAATCATATGCTATCATTAATATTAAACTATTAATTAATATAAATAAGTTAATTGTAAAAATCTCACCTAATTTAAATATTTGTATATAACTTAATGGACATAAAAGACTTAATATATTTAATAT
>CAZNYH010000058.1:0-2259 GCA_964577235.1 uncultured archaeon
GTAATATTTTTTAACAAATCTTTTAATTTAATTACTACTTCTTTTAAATCATTTATCTTTATAGATTTTCCTTTTAAATATTCATCTATAGTGTTTTCTATTTTTGCCATTTCTTCTGCAAATTTCAATTTATTCTTAAAACTACCTAAATCCATTTTTTTCCTATAAAATCCTTCGTAATATATATAAATCTCCCTTAGAATTTTCTGTATTGTTTTTAAAACAATATATCCAACTAACTGAGCGTCCATTAATGTAATAAAATATATGTTATTTATACCCAAATAAAGGATTCTCTATTGTTAATATTTTATTATTGATAATAAACATACTAATGCTTAAATGTGGATTAGAAATCCATCAACAATTAAATACTAAAAAGTTATTTTGCAACTGTCCCTCAAAAATTTCGGACAAAGTTTCAAAAAGGATTATTAGGAAATTGAGACCAGTTCCTTCTGAAACAGGAGAGTTTGATCCAGCAGCATTGGCAGAATTCAATAAAGGATTAACATATATTTACGAATTTGATGATGAATATTGTTGTTTAATTGATTTAGATGAAGAACCTCCAAAAAAACCAAATAAAGAAGCTTTAGAAGTCGCTTTAATGGTTTGTAAATATTTAAATTGTAAAATAGTTGATGAAGTTCAGGTTATGAGAAAAATTGTGGTTGATGGTTCAAATGTTTCAGGATTCCAAAGAACAATGTTAATTGGAATGGAAGGATATATTGAAATTGATGGGAAAAAATATGGGATCCAAACAGTTTGTTTGGAAGAAGATGCGGCAAGACCTATAAAGAGGACAGATAAGGAAGTAGTTTATAGACTAGATAGGTTAGGAATCCCACTTATAGAAATTTCTACAAAACCAGATATTACATCTCCTGAAGAAGCTAAAAAAGTTGCCCAGTATATTGGTATGATTTTAAGAAGTACGAGAAAAGTAAAAAGAGGAATTGGAACAATTAGGCAAGATTTAAACATTTCAATAGAAGGCGGTGCAAGAGTAGAAATAAAAGGAGTTCAAGAACTTGAAATTCTGGATAAATATGTAGAATACGAAGTCATGAGACAAAAGAAATTGTTGGAAATTAGAGAGAAAATCAAGGATATCAACATTGAGAAAAAATTTTATGATTTAACTGAATATTTCAAAAATTCTGAATGCAAAATATTAAAAAACAAATATGTTTTCGCATTAAGGTTGCCTGGTTTTAAAGGAATATTGGGTACTGAATTACAACCAAATAGAAGGTTTGGAAGTGAATTGGCAGATTATGCTAGAGTTTTTGGAGGAGTAGGTGGATTAATTCACTCGGACGAAAATTTAGAGAAATATAGAATAAATGAAACTGAAATTAGAAATATTTTAAATTGTCAAGAAAATGATGCCTTTATTTTAATCGGAGATTCTAGTAAAGAGAGAGTTTTAAAAGCATTAGACGCAGTTTATAATAGGATATTGATTGCAAAAGAAAAAGTACCTGAAGAAACAAGATCCCCTATTGGAGATGGAATTACAAAATTCTCAAGACCAATGCCAGGAGCAGCAAGAATGTATCCTGAAACAGATATTCCTCCAATTTTATTAGATTTCGAAGTAAAATTACCTCCACTATTAATAGAACTTGAAGAGAAAATTTCTCAAGAAATAGGAAAAGAATTAGCAAAAATATTAGTTTATTCGCCTTACTTAGATATTTACGAAAAAGCAAAAGATAAAAAGAAAGCAGTTGATATTTTAATAAATAAATTCAAATCTTTAAAAAGAGAAGGAATTGATGTAGATTCTTTAAGTGATGAAGTAATCTTAAGAATTATTGAAGATTACGAAGTAAAATATCCAAAAGAAGTTTTAAGAGATATCATAACTGAATTATTAAATGGAGAAAATTATGAACACGTCATTTCGAAATATACTTTAATTTCAGAGGATGAAATAAGAAAGGAAGTAGAAAATTATCTAAAAGAAAATCCAGAAATTTTGGAAAAGGGAGAGAAAGCATTTCATATTATTATGGGATATATAATGAGAAAACATAGAGGAAAAGTTAAAGGAGAAACCGCTAGTAAAATAATAAAAGAAATACTAACAAAATATATCAATAATATCTAATGAAAGTCTGGTACAACGGAAAAATTGTTGAAGATTTGAAAATTCCAATAACAACTCATGCATTACACTATGGAACTTCTATTTTTGAAGGAATACGGTGTTATAAATTAGTTAATGGTAAATTAGGAATTTTCAGG
>CAZNYH010000059.1:0-1729 GCA_964577235.1 uncultured archaeon
AAAAACTTCAATTCCTAATTTCTTTAGTTCTTCAATAGATTCTTTAACTCCTTTTCTTGGAGGATCTAATAATCCAACTAATCCTAAAAATTTATTATCTTTTGCAAAAGCAATAACTTTAAGGCCTTTGTTTTCCATTTCTTCTAATTTTTTATATACATCCTCAGGAACATCGCACATTTTAAAAATGACTTCAGGAGCACCTTTATAATATTTTCCTTCTTCAGTTTCAACCATCATGTATTTTCTTTCAGAAGAGAATGGCAAAACTGATTTAACTTTTAAATTAGGTTTTCCAAAATGTTTTATAATAGCTTCATCAATAGGATCATTTTCAGTACAAATCCCTACTTTAGAAAGTTCTTTATCAACTTCATAAACTTCTACTACTCTCAATTTATTTTCAGTAATAGTACCTGTTTTATCCAAACATAAAATATCAATAAACCCTATAGATTCTATTTTTGATAGTTTTTTTACTAATAGGTTTCTTTTCATCATTCTTGAGGCACCTACTGCTAAACAGATAGTTACTGCCATTGGTAATCCTTCCGGAACAGCCGCTACTCCTAAAGCAATAGCAGTTAAAATTGCCAATTTTAAATCTTTATATAATATTATAAATATAATTCCTGAAATTATAACTAAATAAACCGTAATTTTCGTTAAATAACTGGCCATTTTTTCCATTTGAATTTGAAATACTGTCTTGTCTGATTCTATTTCTTGCGATTTTAAAATTATTTTTCCATATTCTGTATTTTTACCTGTGAATTTTACTTCTACTTTAGCATATCCTCCTTTCACGACAGTTCCTGAATAGACAAAATCTCCTTTTCGTTTAAAAACAGGAACTGATTCTCCTGTTATTGGAGATTCATCTATTTCTAATTCTCCTTCGATAATTATTCCATCTGCACAAATTACTGAACCTTCTTCTAGTATTAAAGTATCTCCAGGAACCACATATTTTGAAGGAATTTCAACGATTTTGCCATCTCTAATTACTTTTGCTACTTTTGCGAATTTTTCTTTCAATATTTCTGCTGTCCTTTCCGCTTTATATTCTTGAAAGAATCCCAATAACCCGGATAAAATAACAATTGCTATGATTAACAAACCATCAGTTATTTCTCCTAAAAATAAAGACCCAATAGCGCAAACTAATAATAGTATTACCAAGGGAGAATTAAATTGATCAATTAAAATTTCAAATATTGTTCTTTTTTTAGTTTCTACTTCATTATATCCATATTTTTTTAATCGTTCTTCCGCCTCTTTTGATGTAAGCATTATTATTTAATATTTAATGAAAATTAAGATAATAGACGACTATGGTTTTGTAGAAAAAGCATATAAAAACCTATTGCCAAAAGATTTTGGAGAAGAAAAGGAAAAATATATTTTGTTATCCATGTATGAAATTTTATATTTGGCAGAAAAAAACAAAATTGAAGATGATTTTCAATCACTTATAAAATATTTTTCAAAATATGAAAATTTTGTATACCAAAAATACATTATCTTTAAGTTTTTCAGAGAATCAGGATATGTAATAAAAACAGGATTGAAATTTGGGTTTGATTTTAGAGTTTATCCAAAAGGAAAAAGTGAAAATGAAGCTCACACAGAATATGTTGTAAAAGTAATTTCAGAAAATAATGTATTAGTTATGAATGAATTAACAAGAATGGTAAGAATGGCTCAAACTGTTAAAGCAAAATTATTG
>CAZNYH010000060.1:0-1861 GCA_964577235.1 uncultured archaeon
GCACTTATGAGTGTAAAAATCGTAAGACAGTCAGAAGTTGGTTTAGTTGAAAGATTTGGAAGATTTAATAGAGTACTTCAACCAGGAATTAACTTCATAATTCCAATATTAGAAACTGTTAGAATAGTAGATTTAAGAGAACATGTTGTAGATGTGCCTCCTCAAGAAGTAATTTGTAAAGATAATGTAGTTGTAGTAGTTGATGCGGTAATTTATTATCAAGTTATTGATCCTGTAAAAGCAATTTACAATGTAAGTAATTACTTAATTGCGATTGTAAAATTAGCACAAACAAATTTGAGAGCAATTATAGGAGAAATGGAACTAGACGAAACTTTAAGTGGAAGGGATGTTATAAATGCTAAATTGAGAGAAGAACTTGACAAAATAACTGATAAATGGGGAGTAAAAATCACAAGAGTTGAAATTCAAAGAATTGATCCACCTAGAGAAATTCAAGAAGCAATGGCTAAACAAATGAAGGCAGAAAGAGAAAAAAGAGCGATGATTCTATTAGCAGAAGGTAAAAAAGAGTCTCAAATAAGAGAAGCCGAAGGAGAAAAAATGGCAAAGATATTAAGAGCAGAAGCTGAAAAAGAGTCAAAAATATTAATTGCTCAAGGGCAAGCAGAGGCTATGAGATTAATTATCGAAACATTAAAACAAGCAGACTACAAATATTTAGCTTTACAATATATGGATAAGTTACCTTTATTAGCCCAAAATGGTAATTTAATAGTACCTTATGAAGCAAGTGAATTGATAAGTCTATTAAAAATGTCTTTAAAAACAAAAGGTGAGAAAAAATGATGTTTACAATTTTGGGTATCTTAATTATAATTTTTGATATATTTTGCCCATTATTTTTAACTCCAATAGGAGTATTTTTGATAGGATATGACATATTGTTTGCTTTATTTCAAAATATATACATTTCAATATTGGGAGGAACTTTTTTAGGATTGTTGTCAATAATATTTTTGAAAAATTTACAATCTCCTTTGATTGATACTCTTTCTTTAATAGGAAAAGAAGGAAAAGTTGTTAAGGTAGATGGTAATATTTGGGTAGAAGTTGATAATGAAGTTTGGCTAGCAAAATCAGAAGATAAATTAAAAAAAGGAGATAATATAAAAGTAGAAAAAGTAGACGGTGTTACTTTGATTGTGAAAAAAATATAAAATTAACATTAAATATTTTATGCGATTTAAAGTGAAACAATTAGACATCGTGACTGGAGGAGTTCCTGTAGCAATTTTTCATCATAGAGATTTAGTAAAGTTAGGAATAAAACCAAAGCAAAAAATTTTATTGAGAACTGATTCTAAAGAATTTGGAGAATAGTTGACGCTTCTTTTACGTTAGTCAATGAAGGCGAAGTTGGATTAAACTATTATTTAAGCAAAATTTTTGAAGGAGTTGAAGAAATAGAAGTAATTCCCATTATAGCTCCAAAGGCAACTGAATACATCAGAAAAAAACTTTTTGGAAGAGAATTAAATAAAGAAGAAATTAGAGAAATAATTAATAGTGTCTTAGAATCTAAAATTTCAGAATCAGAAGCAGGAGCTTTTATTGCTGCTTGTCAAATTATTGGAATGAGTTATGAGGAAACCAAATATTTAACTGAAGTTATGGTAGAAAGTGGTGAAACTTTAGATTTAAATGTTTCTCCTATTTTAGATAAACATTGTATCGGAGGAGTTCCAAATAATAGAACATCTATGTTATTAGTTCCTATAATTGCATCTTTAGGATATTATATTCCAAAAACCTCTTCAAGAAGTATTACATCTCCAGCAGGAACTGCTGATACAATGGAAGTTTTAGCTCCTGTGGAATTTAAAATAGAAGAAATTAA
>CAZNYH010000061.1:0-2098 GCA_964577235.1 uncultured archaeon
ATCTATGTTATTAGTTCCTATAATTGCATCTTTAGGATATTATATTCCAAAAACCTCTTCAAGAAGTATTACATCTCCAGCAGGAACTGCTGATACAATGGAAGTTTTAGCTCCTGTGGAATTTAAAATAGAAGAAATTAAAGAAATAGTTTTAAAAACTAAAGGATGTATTGTTTGGGGCGGCGCAACAAACATTGCTCCTGCAGATGATATTTTAATCAAAATGAGACACTCTCTTTCATTAGATCCTGAATGTTTATTGCTTTCTTCAATATTGGCAAAGAAAAAGGCAGTGGGAGCTCAATATTTAATTATAGATATTCCTGTCGGTCCTGAAGCAAAAATTGTAGATACATCTTATGCACGAACGCTAGAAAAATTATTTGAGACGATGGGTGAAAAATTAGGAATAAAAACTAATGCTATTGCAACTGATGGAAGCACTCCAATAGGAAGGGGAATCGGTCCTGCCTTAGAGGCTAGAGATGTTTTAAATATTTTATTAGGTAAAGGTCCGGAAGATTTAAAAGAAAAAGCGTTGTTGTTATGCTATAAACTTTTAGAACTTGCAAATCTGGAAGGAGATCCAAGAAAAGCATTAGAAAGTGGAAAAGCTTATGAAAAAATGAAAGAAATAATTGAAGCGCAAGGAGGGAATATATTTAAACCTGAAGATGTGCCGGTAGGAAAATATACTTATGATTTAATTTCTGAAGAAGAAGGCCAAATAATTCATGTATCTAATAAAACAATTGCAAAAGTTTGTAGAATTTTGGGCAGTCCAAGAGATAAAGGGGCCGGAATTTATTTACATAAAACTAAAGGAGATTATGTCAAAAAAGGCGAAAAATTATTGACTTTATATTCTAATTCTGAATATTGTATTACAAAAGCAATTGAATTGGCAAAAGAAATATTCATAATCGGAGAAAAAAGATTTTTATTATTCGACTAATTTCCTGAAGAATAATAAATATCCTGTAAACGTTATTTGTTTATTTAAAGGCCTTATAGCATCTTTATTAGATTGATACTTTTCTATCCAACATCTTGAAATTTCTTCTAAAAAGAGGAAATCTTCTAAATTATTTAATAATTTCTCAATTTGATTATAAGTGACAACATAACAAACCAAATATTTCCCTCTCTTTAAGCAATCTTTTACCCACCATAAACATTTCCAAGGTTCTGGGATATCTAAAAATACTAAATCACAAATAACATTTGGTGATTCAGAATAAAGGTCTTTTAAAAAAACTTTTACATTAGTATTTTTTAAATTCTCTTTAGCGAAGTTATAATTATCTTCTCTAACTTCATATGTATATACTTCTTTTACAAATTGGGAAAAAACAAAAGCAGAAAATCCAGAACCAGTACCTCCTTCTACCACAATGGAATTTTTATCTAATCCACCCCTTCCAATAACATACATGACATCTTTTAACATAGGAGTTTGTGTTTTCTTTTTAAACTTAAAATCGACCCATAATGGTTCTAATATCCAATACTTATATCCCAAATGAGTTTCTGACTTATTTATGTCTACTTCTCCTAAATGAGTAGAAAATTTTTCTTTATCAGTTATAATTTTTTTACCATCTTCAAAAAGTATAAGCCTTTTCATAAATTTGTATTTTAAGAAATCTTTAATATCTCAACAAATTACGTAATAATTTATTAATAAAATAATGGAATATTCAATAGAATCTTTTGGAAATAAGCAAATGTTGAAAATAAAATGTTTGGGATGCAAATATTCTTCCTCAATAGCAGATTCGCCTCAATGTATGAGTGAAGTAATTGATTTATTAAGAAAATATGCGCCAGACATAATTGTCTTAAGTTCCTTATATAATAAGACATATTCAAAAAAACAAGTTGAAATGCTAAAAGAAATTGCAAATGTAGCAAATGAAGCAGAAGCTTTGGGATTATGGTCTTTAAAATTAATCAAAACTAAAGATAGAGAATTCTCTAAAATAATGACACCAATTCAATCAAAAATTGTAGAAATCACGCATCACAAACTTTTAGAGGACCCTATTTTAGCATACACTGAACTATTAAAAATTATTAAAACTTTGAAAGATATTAA